>JAFRLP010000451.1 GCA_017431185.1 Victivallales bacterium
ATGCTCCTCAATAGGATGCTGAATGGTGAAAAATCACGGAAACGTGTGATTTTCATTCCAGCTATGCTCTCAAAGCATGAAAAGCGTTTCAGCCCATCTGTGATAAAGGATGCATCCCGCACGCGCGATTACAAGGAAGCGTTATTCTGGCTAAAGGATGCCATGATTGTGAACCCTTGCTACAACGCCACCGATTGGACGTGCCAGGAACATATCGCCAATTGAGGTCAAGAGCGGAAAAAACTACACAAGCATCTCCCTAAACAAGTTCAAACGAAAATAGGCTCCCCAACTGGATACTCCCTGCCTCCTTCATACTGGAGACCTGAAAACTCAGGACGGCATCCTCTACCTTCCGCTTCACATGACCCCGCTGCTTGTGGGCAGTTCCTCAGGGTGACAAGCCCCGAAATATCGTGGCTTCTACGAAAATTTACTTATCGGAAGGAAATGCTGGTGTAGGGAAAATGTCCTGAAAGCACACCTCCTGTCCAGTCGCGCATGCATCATCCAGCATGGGTAAGCAGGGCGCAGAAGCAGCCGTCGTGGCTGGCTGTGGGGAGGATGGTGCGCTGCGTGGGGCAATGCCAGTCTGGGTGACTGGTCAGGAAACGAGCCACCTGCATTTGGTTCTCCTCTGGTTCGATGGAACAGGTCGAATAGACCAGCCGTCCCTTGGCTTTGACCGCTTTGGCGCAGTTGTCCAGGATTTGCGCCTGGAGTTGGAGCAAGGCTTTGAATTTGGCGGTTGAAAATCCTGCCCGCACATCGGGACGGCGGCGGATGACCCCCGTGTTGGAGCACGGCACATCCAGCAGAATGGCATCCCATTGCTCGGCGGCCAATGTGCCTGTGGCGGCATTGAGGCAATGCACCTCGAAATTGGCAAAGGGGGCCAGATTCTGCCGCACCCGGGGCAATTTGTCCTGGGCGACATCGGCGCACCACAGGGAACCCTCTCCACGCAGGAATTCGGCGATGCACCGCGATTTTCCGCCTGGCGCGCAGCACAGGTCAGCCACATGTTCGCCTGGCTGAACCGCCAGCAACGTCGGCGCCAGCAACGTGGATGGATCCTGGATATAGCATTCGCCCGTGGACATCAGGGCGGAGATTGCGCCGATGGGGGCATCCTGCACCTCATACAGGTGTGCCCAGGAGGCCCATTCTGGGGCGGGACAGGGGCGCAGCCATTCAGGGGGAGTCCAGGAGGAGGCGGGCGGCCACTCCCGAACCCGCACCACTGTTTGGGCGGGACGTTGCAGCAGGGAGGCCATCTGCATGCTCTTCTCGACGCCGAAATTGCGGCACCACCGCGACCATAGGTCGGACGGAAGATTGTTTTGCACGTGCGGCGGGGCGTTTTTCAGGAGGCTCTCCAGGCCGTCTTCGCCGGCCTCCCGCAGGAGATTGCGCAGAAAGGCGTTGATGAAGGAGGCCTCATGGCTGGAATAGTTTTCGCGGACAAAGGCTACGGCGACATTGACCACGCTGGGAGCGGGCACTCCGTGGAGCAGAAAGGACTCCGCCAATGCCCAGCGAAGGACAGCCTGGAGTTCTGCCTTGGGCGGTTTTCTGCAATGCTTCTTGATTAGCCACTCGAAGGCGACGGCATTGCGAGCAATGGTCATGCGCAGGTTATGGAGCAGACGATCCCCTGTGTCATCGACTTGGGCGGATTGGGATTGGGACAGGTAGTCCCGGAGGCTTTGGGCAAGTTTGCTCATCGAATATTCACGATTGGGCACGGCTCTTTTTGCGCCGTTGCCAGGAAAATGCGGGGTGTCAGATGGAAAAATCAACTACAGTCAATATAATATAGTTTATGATTTCCCGCCATCACGTTACCGCAGAAAAGGATTCATCGTCATGCAACATTCTCATCGTTCAATGGTCGTCTGGTGCGTCCTGCTTCTGGCGGGATTTGCCGATTGGGGGCAGTCGGAGCCTGTCCAGGGCGGCAGAGGCCCCCAGCAGAATCCTGCTGTGACTCCGGCGAGGTATCCGTCGTCTGCCAGACCCGCATCCGCCCCAGGCGATGCGGGGCGCCTTAACCGTGAGTTTGCCGCTTTGCGGGCGGATTTGGAGGCGGCGTTGGAGTCACAGCGCAATCTGGTCGCCAGAATCATTGCCCTGGAACAGGAAAATCATGCGCAGAATGTGCAGATTCAGCATTTGCAGAATCTGGTTTCCGCGATGGACCAGCGTTTCGGCGATGTGGAGAAAGGATGGCGTGCCAGGATGGAGGAACTCAACGCCACGATTGTCCGTGAACGAGAGCAGCGTCGTCGTGAGCAGGAGGCCTTGTTGAAAGGGGTCTCTGCGGAAATAGAGCGCGGCAGTCGCCGCACCGCTGGGACTGAACCCGGCAATTACAAGACCCTGGTGGTTCAGAAGGGGGACACGCTGGGGGCCATCGCCAAAATCAGCGGAGTGTCCGTTGAGGAGCTGCGGCGCGTCAACGGCTTGAAAAACGACAGCATCTTCATCGGCCAAACTTTGAAGATTCCCGTAAGATAATCCAGAACCCTGGTTGGCAACCATGGAAAAGAAAGAACTCAAAAAGCAAATTGTGGCTTTGCTGCGCAGGAATGCGCGCATGGCCTTTCAGGAGATGTCGGACCGGCTTGGCGTAAGCGAGCCGGAAGTGGCCGCATTGGTCAAACAGATGGAGAAGGACGGCGAAATCGTCGGTTACACCGCCGTCATCAATTCCGAACACGATGGGGACGAGGTGCGGGCCATCATTGAGATTGGCGTGCAGCCTCAGCGCGACATTGGCTTTGACCATGTGGCGGAACGCCTGGCGCGTTTTCCCGAGGTGGTGTCCGTCTATCTGGTCTCTGGCCAGTATGACCTCCGCCTGGAAGTGGTCGGCAAATCCCTGCAGGACGTGGCCTCGTTTGTGGCTGGGACATTGGCCCAGCAGGAGGGCGTCAAGTCAACTGCGACGTTCTTCCTCCTGAAGAAATACAAGGAGGCAGGCGTGAGTTTTATAAAGGAAAGCAAACATGAGCGACTTCAAATCGTCCCCTGAGTCCCGGGTGGCGAAGCATATTGCGGTTTTGCCCAAGAGCGGCATTCGGGATTTTTTTGACATAGTGGCCAACATGAAGGAGGTCATTTCGCTGGGCATCGGCGAGCCTGACTTCGAGACACCCTGGCGCATCCGCGAGGCTGCCATTCATGCCCTTGACCGTGGCTTCACCAGTTATACCAGCAATTTGGGCGACCCTCGGCTGCGCAAGTGCATCAGCCTGTATGTCGAGGATAAATTCCAGGCGTGCTACGCCCCTGAACGGCAGATTCTGGTTACAGTCGGAGTCAGCGAGGCGCTTGATTTGGCTTTGCGCGCATTGCTGAATCCAGGCGACGAGGTGCTCTACCATGAGCCATGCTACGTCTCCTACGCCCCGTCGGTGCGCATGTGCCATGCCGTCCCAGTGCCTGTGCATACGCTGGAGGAGCATGACTTTGTTCTTCAGGTGGAGGATTTGGAGAGGGCGGTCACGCCGCGCACCAAGATTCTGCTGCTGAACTACCCGAACAACCCCACCGGCGCGGGGCTTACGCTGGCGGACAAGCAGAAGCTGGCCGACTTTGCCATCCGCCATGACCTGCTGGTCATCAGCGATGAAATCTACGAGGAACTGTCGTACATCCCGCGTTGCCAGACCATCGCCTCGCTGCCGGGCATGGCGGAACGGACGATTCTGCTGAACGGCTTGAGCAAGGCGCACGCCATGACCGGTTTCCGCCTGGGGTACGCCTGCGGGCCTGCGCCCATCATTGACGCGATGATGAAAATCCACCAGTACTGCATGCTCTGCGCCAGCAGTCTTGCGCAGGCGGCGGCCCTGGAGGCGTTGCAGTCCGCCGACCGCGAGAAGGAGATGATGCGTGTGGAGTACGAGCAGCGCCGCAATGTCATCGTCAAGGGGCTCAACGAGATGGGCTTGCACACCTTCATGCCACGCGGGGCTTTCTATGTGTTTCCCAACATCACCTCCAGCGGGTTGGACTCCATGACCTTTGCCAAATCACTGCTGGCCAGCAAGCATGTCGCGGTGGTGCCCGGCACGGCCTTCGGCGACTGCGGCGAGGGGTTTGTGCGCTGCTCCTACGCCACCAGCATGGCGGACATCGAGGAGGCGTTGCGCCGCATCCGCGCGTTCCTTGCCGAACTGAAGGCAGGAGGTAACTGTCCAGCCCCCCACAAGCCTTGACATGTCCAGAAGCAGATTTGCCGTCTGGGTTTGGTGTGCCAAGCGAGAGACCCCAACTTGCCCGCGAGGCCTTAGGCCTCGCGGATTGAAGTAGCCTGGGGTTCTGATTAGATACAGCAGGATGATTGAGATTCTGACCAACGAATACCGCCAGTTGCGAATCCCAGCCGACGGCGAGGGAGTCGAACTGGACATGGGGTGCGGCAAGGGCAAGTTCACCATCGAATTGGCGCAACGCTATCCTGGACGTCTCGTCCTTGCCAGTGACGTGATGCTGGGACGCCTCCGCCGCATTGAGCAGAAGGTGCTCCATCGAGGCTTGTCGAACATCCGGCTGTTGCGGGCGGAAAGTGCGGTGCTGGCGGAATATCAGCTGCCTTTGCACTGCATCGACCGTCTGCACATCCTCTGCCCTGACCCGTGGCCCAAGGACAAGAAACGCATTCGCCGGCTGGTCTCGTCGGCGTTTCTGTGCTTGCTGCCCCGCATCATGCGACCTCGTGGCATCGTGCATCTGTCCACCGACCATCAGCCCTATTTTGAGGATTGGCAGCGGCTTCTGCAAAACATCCCGTTTCTTCAGCCCGCCCCCGAAGGGATAGCCGACATCCGCGACATCAAGACGGACTTTGAACTCCAATGGGAGGCCATGGGCAAAAACGTCGGCCACCTCTCCTACCGCGTGATGCCGTAACGGCGGCGTCCCCGCCGCCGACCTCGCCGCCGTTAACGGAGCCTACGAGAAGATTTTGGATTATTGAAAGTCTGCCGAATAATTCGTAAAAGAGGCTTCGACTGGAGTGTCCAAGTCATGTGAATGCGTCTTATGGCGTATGTCGTATTTCAAAGGACTTGAGTTTGCCTTTGAAGTACCGTGGCTGGCCTGAGACGGACTTGGTTCCGTCTCCTCCGAATCCCGCCAAGCAGAGTTGTCTGGGCAGACCTGTGCATGGGAAGGACTCGGTTTTGCCGTTCAGGGTAAGAGAAACTGCGCTCAGATTGTACTGAAGTTCAAGCGCATTCCATTGGTTTTCCACGGGTTCCAGGGCGGTGGCAAAGTTTTTCACCGACGCCCAGGGCATCTCCTTGGCGAAGCGGCGGTGGAACTCCAGTTCCAGGCGCCCATTCGCCACCTTGAGCAGGAAGCCGTACTGGCGGTCTCCGCAGTGGGTGAAATAGACCTGCTCTCTGCCCATATCCTCGGGGGTGAAGTCAAACCGAATGGCGTAGCCTGCATGGATGGGAAGGGCGGATGGGGGGAAGACGATGAATTCGCCGTGCCCGGAAAACGTCAGGCACCAGCCGCCGTCGGGCATTCTCTCCCACAATGGTGCTGTGGGATTGTCTCCTTTGGGCTGGCGGTGGCTGATGAATGTGGCTGGCGCCGAATAGGCTGCGCTATGGTAGGCCTCGTAGGCGGTGGGAATCGAGTCGTATGCCCCCGCATTGGCGTAGAATTCCCGTCCCCATTCGGTGGTGAGGATGTTGCCGGCGTATGATGGGTCAAAGCGGTAGGTGAGACGGGGAACCAGGTTGGCTGGAAGTTTCAGGCTGTATGGTGTGCAGTCGAGGAGGTCCTGCACGAAGATTTCCGACTGCTTTTCCGTGCGGGGCGGACGCAGGGAGAACGGGCTGCTCCACCAGATTTTGCCGGTGCGGGACACGGCTCGGACCGCAAACGTCCCATAGGGGTTCACTGGGTGCAGAAAGTCCTGGAAACGCGCCTTGGTTTCGTTGATGGGAAGCGGCAGGCGTTCCATGCGGGTGGGATGCTCCAGGACAAACTGCAGTCCGTCTGGGAAGACTACGGATTGGATGCCTGTCGGCCTCAGGCGTTCCAGAGGGATTTCCCATTGAAAGGCCTGTCCCTGGTTTTGGCCTGAGCAACGCTGACCGTTCACCTTGAAAATGGCCTGGGACAATTCGTCGGCGCGGAGGGCGAGCATGCAGTTGATGTGCTCGTGACCAACCCTGCCGAAATCGAAGTGAGGCTGGTCGGCAAGTAGATGCTCCTGTGATTTGACCGTTGGATTGGGCAGATGGCGGTTGCCTGGATCGACAGCCTGGGTGAAGTAAACCGCCGATGGCGCGTTCTCCAGGCTGAGGTCGGCCTTGATTCGAATGCTGTTGGGATTGTTCAGATAGGTGAGGTGGAAGAGCAGGTTCCGCCATTCTGAATCATGCTGGTGGAACTCGTTTTGCGGGTCATGCGAGAAGACCGTGCAACGGTCCTGGATGATTTCCACGCTGTTTAGCGGCTCCGCAAACTCCAAATCCGCCGTCACTGGCAGAAGAAGATTCTCGGGGCATCCCCCTGCGGGGGTGCCTGGGGAACCAAAGCGGACATCGGCTTTGCGGACTGGAAGCAGGTTGCGCAGGGGAGTGGAAAGCCAGGTGCGCTCGCCAATGGCGGTGGGGCGCACCGTCGCAAAGGGGAGGCCCTCCTGGATGACCTGGCAACGGCCACCATACCAGATGGTCAGCCTGGGAGCAAGCACGTCGGAGGCGACGTATGCGCTGCTGGGCAGGCGGATGGTGTGCTCGGTCAACGCGGAGCGGTCAAAGGGCAGTCTGGATGTGGCGTGCAGGCACACACCCCTGCTGTCCAGGAGTTCCAGCACCACGGAGTACTCCTCCGGCTGGTCTGTGTCGGGGATGTTGAGCAGTTCCAGCTCGAAGTCAGGTCCGGCTGGGACTTGCTTCAGGTGCGTGACCAGGAGATTGGGCAGGGACAGGTCATCGCCAGGCAGGGGCGTCGGCTTGTTCCCTTTGAACTGGTCGGTGTAGTGGCGCATCAGTCTCATGAGCGCCATGGGGTGGTTCACCGTCGGCTGCAGGTGGGTGTCCTCTCGGTATTCGTCCCATTCGAACAATTTGATGAGGTCTGCCTTGTGTTTGCGGCAGAGTTCC
>JAFRLP010000452.1 GCA_017431185.1 Victivallales bacterium
AGTCCCGGGGGCTTCTGACCAGGATGTCGTGGGCTTATTTCAGGTATTTGCGATAGAATTCAGCGAGTCGGTCGAAAGGGATGATGTCCAGCTGATCATAGAGGTCGCAGTGGGAGGCTTCAGGCACGATGACCAGTTCCTTGTTGTCTCCCTTGAGCATCCCGAATGCACTCTCGCCAAAGTAGCGAGAGTGCGCTTTTTCACCATGCAGAACCATCACCGCGCTTTCAATTTCGCCTGCGTATGCCAGAAGCTTCGCATTTAGGAATGAGAGCGCGCTTGTCTTGTTCCAGCCGCCGGTGGAGTTCAAGGAACGCCGATGGTAGCCGCGGATGGTCTTGTAGTAGGCGTAGTAGTCTTTGAGGAACTGCGGGGCATCCGCAGGCAACGGATCAATGACGCCACCCGCCCGCGCAGGAATTTTGCCAAAGTCCGCGTTACGCTGGGCATTGAGCGCCTGGCGCAATTTCCTGCGGGCCTCCATGTTGTCGTCGACATCATTGTAACCGTTTGCGATGACGCGTGTCATGTCATACATCGTGGAGGCCACGGTGGCTTTCACCCGTGTATCGATGGCGGCGGCGTTGATGGCGATGCCGCCCCAGCCGCAGATGCCCAGAATGCCGATACGTTCCGCATCCACATCGTTTCGCGAGATGAGATAGTCCACTGCGGCCTGGAAGTCCTCGGTATTGATGTCGGGGGAGGCAACATAGCGCGGGGTGCCGGAGCTCTCGCCGGTGAAAGAGGGATCAAAGGCGATGGCAAGGAACCCGCGTTTCGCCAGCTCCTGCGCATAGAGGCCGGAGGACTGTTCTTTGACTGCTCCGAACGGACCGCTAACCGCGATGGCCGCCAGGCTGTCAGTTGCGCCTTTCGGCTTGTAGACATCGGCTGCCAAGGTGATTCCGAAGCGGTTCGAGAAAGTGACCTTGTTGTGTTCCACCTCGTTGCTCAGCGGGAAGACCTTGTCCCAATCCTGTGTCAATGCGGGTAATGTATTCATGGAGCTAAGTCCCCTGGGGGTGGTTTGAGTATGGCTGCAACCGATGGCGAAAAGGGAGGCCAGCGTGGTCAGAGTCAGAAGGAAAAGAAAGGAAAGAGGTTTCATGAAGATGCCCTGGGAGATATCAATGAAGGATTCGTTCAAATGTTTGAGGCTTACTATATCCTGATTTTTTCATATTTCCGCAGAATTTTAGAAAGAGAACAGTGGTTTTCTTTCTTGCATTTTGAATGCAAAAGAAATATAATTATTTACAAGGAATTGCCACGGCTCATATTTCTGAGTGGTGTGATGTATAGCGGTTTCCTGTATTTTCAACCAATCAAGCCAACATCCATGAAAAAGAACTTTACCCTGATTGAACTGCTGGTTGTCATTGCGATCATCGCCATTCTGGCGTCCATGCTACTTCCGGCTCTTTCCAAGGCCCGCGAGAAAGCCCGAACCATTGGCTGCGTCAACAACATGAAGCAGTTGGGACTCTACCATGCGATGTATACACAGGACAACGATGGCTACTTCATCTCCGCGCTCGGTCAGGCCGCCAACGTGACTTGGCTGCCGTTCCAGATCGCCCTGCGTGTCAATGAGAATATCGCCGGCAAGGCGCTGGAATGCCCCTCCAGCAAATACAACTTGGCTGGGACCTTGAGCAAAATCAATGCCCAGGACATGAGCGTGTTTACGGCTAACCGTGATGAAATCCGCCAGAATCTCTCTTATGGTGTGAATCATTCCACCGCGGGGCTAATCCAACCGAATTTCAGCACTGACCCGCGCGTCCCTGTCAAGGAAAGCCTTTTCCTGAGTCTTGGCGGCAAGCCCAGCTATGCTGTCTGGATGGCCGACTCCACGCCCATAAAGTATGACACCGCCCAGGTCGCCTCGGACTACAGCTGCTTCATCAACTTTGACTGGTATTATCCTGGTAAGCTCACCAACGGCACCTGGTATCCCCTCAATGCAGCCAGCCATTCCGGGAAAATCAATTTTACGTCCTTCGACGGCCATGTGGAGACTGTCACCCCCTATGGCATTCTCTGGCTGTGGAGCCGGGAAGACCCGAATATGTGGCGCTGCAACCCGCGCTACCAAAACATCAGTGGCACCCAGACCTACGTCAACTACCTGACGATCTAGTCTGTGGCATAAGAGCGCGTCCAGGCTGAGGCCCGATTCCGACGGATTTCAGCCTGTCTTGTTTTTCACAAATGTGATTATGTTATAACCGGTTAAAGCAATCACTTCGTTCCGC
>JAFRLP010000453.1 GCA_017431185.1 Victivallales bacterium
ACGAGCCGGAGAACCCGGTCGCGCCGGAGAACCCGGATGCCCCTGAGAACCCGGACGGGCCGGAGAACCCGGACGAGCCGGAGAACCCGGATGACCCTGAGAACCCGGACGAGCCGGAGAGTTCAGGGGAGCGCTCCAGGGTCATCATCAGCGGGGGTGGCACGCGATACGTGTATCCTCAAAGCGTGACAGGCGTGTACGGCACACCCGCCGCATCCGCGGAAAGCCAGTCGCGAAGCATTTCAGGCGGTGCGCCGGGAGGCGCTCTGCCCGTGGCAGGACGTGACGGACTTGCGGGAGAATACAGCGGTCGGGTCTGGACGTTGGATAATGCGGCGGCAGATGGGAAAAAGACATCCGCCAGACCTCCCAAACTGAATCTGCTGCTGACTGACCATCGAATGAACGCCGGCAATCCCTTCGACGCCATGGAGTTGATTCTCCCCGAAGATTGGCCGGAAGACGGCATTCTCACCATTGACGCCAGTGTCGAGGGACTTCACGGAAGCCAGCCTCATTCGAGCGAGATATTCATCTCCCGGACAAGCCATGGTCGGCCAGATGCACCACTGCTGCAAGTTCGTCTGGAATCCGTTCCACGCCCATATCTTCTGGCCACCAATGGAGTGCTGGATATTGGAGGGCGGCGCACCATTCTCGGCAACTCCCTGCATTTGCGCGCCGCACACGCAAAATGGTCAACCGGGGTCACGCCCCAGGCAGTGCAGCAGGCCGACAATGGCGAGTTGGCCGCGCTGCGGATGCTGTGGCCGGACTTGGCCAGGCAAGCCAAAAAGGTGTCTGGCACCCTAAAGGTGCGTTCCGGGGAGAATCTGCACAGTGGAATCTACCTGGTGGACGGCGATGTCCGGCTGAACGGTGGAGCCGATGGGCCCGTGACCATCCTGGCCACAGGCCACCTTGTGTTCAACGCCAGCGGCGGCGAATGGCTTCCCGCACATTCCGAGGTGCTTTTCCTGGCCCAGAAAGGGGTCTTCCTGGCAGGGGAAAAGACGATGCTGGAGGGAACCATCGGGGCCTTGGGGTCGGACATCCGTGTCTATGGGCGACGGCAGACCTTCCGCAACGGCTCCTTGCAGGGGCAGGGCATCACCCTGCGTGGCTTTGACAACGCCTTTGTTCCCGTCGTTCAAAACCGCGTGATTACGGAGTGACAATGAAACTTGAAATAAAGGATTTGGAGAAAAAGGGAGTTCCGACATGAAAAAATGGCTCTTTGGCTGGTTATGCGCAATCTGCTGGGTCTTTGGGGGCGGTCTGCCGCCTGTCGTTGAACAGTTCTGGGGCAACGTTGCCCTGTCGCCAGGCGTCGGCGTGGGGCGTACACCAAGCCAGGTTTTGCAGGAGGGCTGCGGCACACCGCCGGAATTGGCCTCCGCGTTGCAGGAGCAACTCCAAAGCCTGGGAGTACCCTCGCGCCTCTGCTCCGGCATTGTCAGCCTCCGAGCGGAACAGAGACGCTCCTGGACACGGCAGGACTGGCGCGCATGGGCGGACATCTTCGGGCAGTGTACCAATGATTCCGAATGTATCCTGCATTGGCTGATCATCAAGGGGAGTCTGACACCCGATTACGGGGAGCGAGAACAGCCGGAGGAGAACCATGGCTGGCACCATCTGTTCCCGGCGCTCATCACGGCAAACAGGCTCGCCGACGACCTTCGCACCGCATACCCAGAAGAGAACATACGCCAGATGCTAGCACATCTG
>JAFRLP010000454.1 GCA_017431185.1 Victivallales bacterium
GAGGAGGAAGAGCGCAGGACCGCCTGGATCAGGCAAGTCGTACAAAAGCATTTCCCAGGCGACGCCATGAAGAAGACGCCTGTGCCATTCCAGTTCTACGACAGGATTCCGAGGCATGCGCAGGATGCGTCCGACGCGCCAGAAGGCCTCCGTCTGGTGTATTCTTATTCCGCCCGCTACGGAGACCCCCTGCTTGATCCCAGCCTGGACCCATATCCGGACAGCCTGCTGGCGGCTCTCCAGGCGAAAAAAGTCAATGCCGTCTATCTTCAAGGGATATTGATGCAGCTTGCCCCGTTTGACGACCTGCCCGAACTTTCCGAAGGCTATGAGACACGGCTCAAGAACCTGAACATCCTGATTGAGAGGGCGGCACGCTTCGGGATTGGCGTTTACCTCTACCTGAATGAGCCACGAGGCTTCAAGAGGAATGTGCTCAGGACACACCCCGAATTGAATGACAAGTACTCGTCCATCATGGATCCCGAGTTTGACTCTCTTGGAATGTGCACTTCCAAGCCCGCCGTGCGCGAGTATTTGCGGAAAGGCCTGCGCTACATCGCGCAGAGGGTGCCTGGTCTTGCGGGCGTCTTTGTCATCGCATGCTCGGAGAACCCGACCAATTGCTGGAGCCACGCGGGACTTGGCTGGACCGCCTGCCCTGAATGCCAGAAAAGAGGGGCGCCAGCCGTCTATGCCGATGTCTATGCCATGATAGCCGAAGCGCTGCATTCGGTCAATCCTGCAATCAAGGTGCTGTGCTGGGATTGGGGATACTACCGCAACGAATGGAAGACTGAGGTAATCCGAATGCTTCCGAAAGACGTAAGCATCCTATGCACAAGCGAGAACAGCGCCCATACGGAAATCGGCGGAATTGCCAACAAGATTGCCGACTACTCCATTTCGCAGCCTGGTCCCAGCGAGGTTTCGATGGCTGAATGGAAACTGGCCAAGGAACTGGGCCTGGGATGCGCAGCAAAAGTCCAGCTATCCAATTCCTGGGAGCTTTCGACCGTGCCTTACATTCCAGCGACCTTTCTGGTCGAGGAACATCTGGAAAAGCTCAGAAACCTCGGCATCAAGGACTTCATGGTCAGTTGGACCCTTGGCGGATGGCCATCCATCAATCTGGAGCTTCTGACCAAGCCCCATGCCCAGATGGTGCGCGACAACTTCGGCACGGCGGCGGAACACTCCATCTCACGTGCGCTGAAGGGCTTTAGCGAGGCCTTCAGGAATTTCCCCTTCAGCCAGCCTGTGGTTTACTATTCACCTCACAATGCGGGTCCCAAGCAGCTTCTGTATCAAGCCCCAACTGGCTACAGGGCCACCATGGTGGGTTTCCCATACGACGATTTGAAGCGCCAAAGCACTCCCTATCCGCCAGACGTGTTCGAACGGCAGTGGAAACTCCTGAGCGAACAATGGAAGGATGAGGGACTTCTGCCTTTGGAGATGGCTCAAAGGGACATTGAACCACAGTATAAGGACGCCTACAAGGAGCTATGGAACATCGCCCGGGCCTGCTGGTGCCATTTCCGCAGCGCATACTGCCAGGTGGCCTGGAACCGCAGGAGGGAGTGTCCGGATGTCCAGCCGGAAATCGACCTGGGCGAACTGCTCAGCGAGGAGATTCACTTGGCCAAGGAACTGCTGGACTTGACCATCCAGGACTCCAGGATCGGGTTCGAGGCAACCAACCACTACGCATACTCGCCCAACGACCTCCGAGAGAAGGTGCTCAACTGCGAATGGCTGCTGCGGACACTTTCATAGAGTGCAATTCCCCCAAGTGGGTTATTGCGTAACTGACAGCCATTTTAACGGCCCCATGTTTTTTGAAAGTTGGGGTGTTCCTATGAAACACGGCGTGTTTCATGGCTTATGTTGACGGCGGAGAGATCCGCCACGCAACTGAACAGGCAATCCATAATAACCATCAGTCCATTTGACAATTCGCATTATTCTATTATACTAAAACAAGACAGCAAAAACTAAACCAATAAAAAAGCCACCTTTCCCAATGCCTCGTTCGCCCCACACGGAAATCGCCGTCTTCTACTTTCCCAACTATCATCCAGACCGCCGCAATGCCCTTGTCCATGGGGACGGATGGACAGAGTGGAATCTGGTGCGGCAGGCACGTCCCCGTTTTCCAGGGCATGTCCAGCCTCGCGTCCCCTTATGGGGTTATGAAGACGAGTCGTCGCCCGAAGTCATGGCCAGAAAAATGGCGTGCGCCGCCAAACACGGCATTGATACCATGATTTTTGACTGGTACTGGTATGAGGACGGTCCGTTTCTGGACGGGGCGCTGGAGCGCGGGCTGTTGCCTGCGGCAGGGGAGAACCCGCCAGTCCATTTCGCGCTGATGTGGGCAAACCACGACTGGCTGGACATTCACCCATGGCGTCTGGGTTCCCCCAGGCGTCTCCTTTATCCAGGGCGGCTTTCCGATGATGCTTTTGAACGTATGACCGACTATCTCATCGAGCATTATTTTCGGCATCCCGCCTATTGGACAATCGACGGTCAGCCGTTCTTCTCGATTTACAGCCTGCCCATGCTGAGAAATCCGAAGCGCCTGGAGCGTCTGCAGGAGAAGACCAAGCTGGCTGGTTTTCCAGGAGTGCATTTGAATCTGATCCTCCAGGATTTGGCCGTCCTGCCCGATGAAACGGGGGCCACATCGCAGGCCATGCCAGAGGGAATGGTCCGCAGTCTCACCTCCTACATCTGGCTGCATCACTGCCGCCTGAAGGATTTCCCCCGTTCCTCCTACAATGACGTTCGCCAGGAGTATTTTCGGATTTACGCGGAGATACAGCAGCGTTCCCGCTTGCCTTATTTTCCCAATGTGACCGTCGGCTGGGACAGTTCTCCCCGCACGGCGCAGGACACCCCGTTCCCTCCCAATTCGCCGTACCCATATACCCCAATCATGCCTGGCTCGCCAGAGTCATTCAAGGAGGCGCTCGTCCAGGCACTGGCCAATTCCCCGAGGGTCCTGACCATCAACGCCTGGAACGAGTGGACGGAAGGCAGTTACCTGGAGCCAGACCTCCAGAACGGCTACGCCTATCTGGAGGCATTGAAGGCAGCAGTGGATGGAAATAAACCGTGATGCCCCACAATTGGTGAATAAAACAAAGGCAAAAAGCCAAAACCCATTTGACAATTCACATTTCCCTGTTATACTAAAATAAAAGCGAACAAACTAAACCAAGGCTTTTCCATCGGTCATTCGCCATGATAGCATCGGAAATCAAAGAGAGGATTCGCAGGTCGATTGTGCTGGGGGACTATTCCCGCAGCGGGCGTCTGCCCACCCGCGAAGAGTTCAGCCGCAGTTGCAATGCCAGCAAAGCGACAGTGCAGAAGGCGCTGGCCTCCCTGGAGGACGAGGGGTTCATCATTTCCAAGGGGAGCATGGGCACCTTTGTCAACCCGCAGTCCCCCTACCTGACGAACGTGGCAATCATCCTGCCTTGTCGCAAGGAGACCCTCGGAATGAGAAATCAGCTTCACTCCCTTTTGGAATACCAGCACTCCGAACTGGAGAAATGCGTGGGGAAAAAACTGCGCTATTTCTACATCGACACGGCACGAGATGGAGAGGACGATTTTCAGCGCGTCGCCGAAGACGCCCACTACTCGCGTCTCGCTGGGACCATCTTCCCCTTTGCGCCCCAGCCATGGATGCTGGAGCCGTTCCACACCCACCACCTCCCAGTGGTGGCGTTGACTGACGAGCAGGTTGCGGGAGCATCAACCGTCTGGGTGGACTACGCCGACTTTCTGCGTCGTTCACTGGAACTGTGCAAAAGAAACGGCTGTCGGCGTCCCGCGCTTCTGGTGAATCCATCTCTGCCCTACCATTACATCGAAAGCTACCTTGCCCTTCAGAAAGAGCTGGGCTTTCCACAGGAAAAAGGCCTCATCCAGGCGCAGGATCCCTCCCCGTGGCTTCGCCATGCCATCCTGCCCTTCTTCCTGGGGGATGCACCTGCAGACGCCCTCATCCTCACAGACCAGATTCTGCTTGAGACCACTTTCCGCGAGTTGCTGGAACTCGGCAAAATCCCAGGCAGGGATTTGCTGCTGGTCTCCCAGGCGACGTTCCCCCAACTGAATCACACCGCGCTCCCTGTCCACTTCCTTGGCTTCTCTCTCCACAAAATCATCGCCTGTTGCCTGGATGCCCTGGAAGAACTTCGAACCACGGGAATGCCTGTTCAAAAACACCAACTTGTCCCCGCTGATGCGTCTTCCTCAAACGACTAAAGGAAATCCAACGATGAACACACCAAAACGATTTTTCACCCTGATTGAACTACTCGTCGTCATCGCGATCATCGCCATCCTTGCCTCCATGCTGCTGCCCGCATTGAGCAAGGCGCGGGAGAAGGCGCGTTCCACGACGTGCATCAACAACATGAAACAGCAGGGACTGGCCTCTTTTCTGTACAGTGATGACTATGACGATTACTATCTCTTCCTTTCGGACGATCTGACAGCCTCGCAGAACGCCCATACGAAAGCGGACCATTATCTTGCATGGTACGGCAAGTTGCTGAAAGGCGGCTATCTCCCTTCGGATGCGCGTGACTCGTATGGCAATGAGGATTCGAAGGCGCTCCAGTGCCCATCAGAGACAAAGAAGAGCAACATTGGTTGCGAAACCCGTCATTATGGCTTCAACTACCGCGAGTTTGGCGTCAACAAAGACCATGCAAAATTCAAGCCCAGAAAGGTCGGTTCGCTGGACAAGACGTACTACTACATCGGAGAGTCGCTTCCCACTGGCTACAACGGCACGACTTACCTCTATTCCTTCAAAATCCAGCACTATGGCGGCGTCTATCCGACCCAATTGATCAACTATGGAAGTTGTCCAATCCACGCCCGACATGGCAAGCGCGCCAACATGCTTCTTTCCGACGGCAGTGTCGCCAATCTCGACACGAACCCCATCCGCATGAGGGACAACTGGGAAGACAAGGAAACACAGGCGAAATAAGGAGCACACGACATGCTGAAGCCCCGTTCTATCACAATCCTGTCCCTGTGCCTTTTTCTGATGTCGTTGGCGCATGCGGAGGTTCTGCTTGGCAACCGTGCCACGCCTGTGCAGCAGCGCGCCGCCCGTGAATTGGAAAGCTACCTCGTCAAAATTCTTGGGGCGGGTGCGTCCTATCCGCGCATTCTCCTGGGAAATGATTTTGCCGAAGCGGCTGGCATTGATTTGAATGGGCTTGGCGACGAGGGTTTTGTCATCTGCCTCCGAAATGGCGCACTCCATATCTCGGCGGGCACTCCAAACGGGCGTGGCATTCTCTACGGCATTTATGAGTTTCTGGAGCGGCAGGGGTGTCGTTTCTGGACGGAGACGGAGGAGGACATTCCCCGCCGCGCGACCTTGTGGCTTCCTGACCAGGAAGACATTCGCCAGACACCCGTTTTTCCGCTGTTCCGCTGGATCATTTCCGGCACCTGCTCACAAGAGTGGATCATGAGCGGCAAGCTGAAGCTCAACGGCGGTAGCTTTGGCTTTGAGCCGATTCCCGAGGACGGTACGGCAGCCTACGAAAAGCCACACAATTCGCACACGCACTTCAAATTTCTTCCCGCCAAATTGTATGGTGCGGATCATCCGGAATATTTTGCATTGCAGAAGGATGGGAGACGGTTGGCGGATGACGCCAGAGGACAGTTGTGCCTGACCAATCCGCAGATGGTGGCGGAATACATCAAGAATGTGCGCGGCTATCTGAAGGAGAAATACAAGGATGGAATGATTCTGGTCATCTCCCAGAGCGACAACTACAACCATTGCCAATGCGCCGCATGCCTGGAGTCGGACCGCCACTATGATTCTCCCTCGGGGACTTTCCTTGCCTTTCTGAACCAGATTGCGAATGCGGTGGAAAAGGATTACCCCAAACTGCGCATCAGGACATCCGCCTATCAATATACGCGAAAGCCGCCCAAGGGAATCGTGCCCGCAAGGAATGTGGTGGTCGGTTTGTCGAACATTGAATGTGACTTCAGCCAAGGTTTCACGGATGATTCTCCTCCTGAGAACCGCCAGTTTCTTGAGTATGAGGAGGTCTGGAGCAAGATTGCGCATACGCTGTTCATCGGCAATTACGGCACCAGTTTCGATGCGTACCTTTTTCCCTTCCCCAACTTCGATTCCATGGCTTCACGCTATCAGATGGCCATGCGGCACGGCGCCAAAGGCGCGAGCATGTTGACCGCCCACGCCAACGCCTTTGGGGAGTTCGGGCACCTGCGCGACTATCTTACCGCTCGACTGCTCTGGAATCCGCAGCAGGATCCATGGGAGATTGCCCGCGGGTTCTGCTGTGGCTACTATGGCAAGAAGGCAGGCGACATTCTGTGGGAATATCTCCGCTTCTACCATCGCCATTTTGCCGAGAAGAAGGTGAAGTTCCGCTTTGCGCTCTACGATCGGACATACTACAATGCCTGCCTGGAGCCGGAGTTCCTTGCCAAGGCGAAAGAGTACTACGACAAGGCGCTGGCGGACGCGGAATCGCCGATTTTCCTGCGCCGTGTGCGTGAGGCTGAATTGAGCATCCGCTTCATGGAACTTTCAGCACATTTGGACTGGATTCCCGATTCCGCCAAATGGCGTCATTTCTTCGAGGAGTTCGTGCGCGACGCCACGGAGGCGAAATGCCTGGCGCTGGGCGAGGAGAAAAAGAACTTGCTTACCGAATGGGCTACGCGCCTCCGCAATCTCAAGTTACCGGAGGATCTGTCATCGATTCGGAAGGACTCTACGGCAGAGTGTGTGAACGTGCCGTTGTCCTTGATGGGGAAAGGGAAATGGACAATGGAGGAAAAAGATGCCTTGGCCAGCAACGGCAAGGCGGCGAAGTTGCTCACCAACCATGAGCAATGGGCCGTCCAGGCAAAAATGACATTATTGGCAAGATATGGCAAGGGGCCGTGGGAATTCTACGCCAGAGTGCGCGTCA
>JAFRLP010000455.1 GCA_017431185.1 Victivallales bacterium
CGCTGACAATCCAGTGTTTCAGTCTGAAATGGCTTGCAGTTCATTGGAGTGAACCGATGACCTGTATGTAGTGATCATAGTGGATTGTCTTCATTAACTGCCGACCAACTTATCAAGTCAATTCATCTCTTCTGCGATGCAACTTATTTCAAAAGTTCTTTTCGATGGCCTTGATCATTTTATCTGCACGCCTGTCTATGACGGCAATGGCTTTCTCCAAATAATCCGACGCACGGCGACAGTATTCCTCATTCCCCAATTTGGGCTTTCTCCAATGGAAAGGCACATCACCCTCCCCATTCCCGAATAAATCGGCCGCGTGCCCATCGGGTCCAATATAGTCTTCAAGGTAAAAATCCCTGACATAATGTGCGAACCCTTCTCTCCCTGAATATCTTGAAAATAGGAGAGAGTTGCGTTCTTTTACAAACGTCCGCAATGTTTCATCTTGACCTTGCTGATTGCAAAGTACTCGTTCCAATCCTATGAGGAACTGGTCGAAGAAATCATGCCACTTATTATGGCAACCGCGATAGGTGTTTATTGTTCCAATTCCCTTGATGGAATTGTTTGGGAGAAGGATGTAGTTCCCGATTGTCGGATAGAGCTTTGAGAATTGCCTGATACGATTTCGTAGTTCTTCATCGGGATGATAGGCTTCAATTCCCCAAAAACGTCCTGGCTTTCCTTCAATTTCCTTGCCGAAGATAGTATGGAAGGTGTTCATCGTGTCACCACGATAGGAACGGCCTCTGCCGATGGAAAGCATATTCAGATATGGCATCTTGTCTCCCCAGACGATGACATAAAGGGCCCGTGACAACTGGCAATCATCCGCATCGAAATCATTTCCAGGCAGTTGCCCGTACTTTTCGTCATTCTCTAGAGAAGAAAGATTGAAGTCCTTCAATTTTCCCAAGTCTCCCCCCAAGCGTTCAGCAACGAAATCCTGAACAAGTTCCCTGGCGTCTTCATGGGCATATGCAAGAATATGTTCGGCATTCAGGTCCTCGTTTTCCATTTCATCCAACCAGCAATCATCCTCAAGGCGACTGTCACTGTATTCGGGACTTTTGGGATCAAAGACGATTTTCCGCCATAGTTCATTGATTTTCCATCCAAGCAAGGCATCATTTCTCTTGAAATACTCGGCCTTCATCTGCGAAAGCAGCCCTCTAGCGCAGAGTGCACAGTAGAACTTGCCCTCGTGTTCGTAGCCATACCATTCCTCGCCACAGCAGTCGCAGACTCTTCTTTCGTTCATCATTGTCGTTCTCCTGGGTTGTTAGTTTTCGGACTCTGGAGATAATATACAACACGATTATGGACATTTTGCGTCCATGGCATTGATTTTCTATTCTTTTTCCTCATTTTTATTGGCTTGGGCCACAGCCAGGGCATATCCGTTGATCTTCTCTCGAAGCCATTTGGGAGATTGGACAGAGGCTTTTCCTCCAGAGGTCATCACGAAGTTGAGCACTCTGTATTCCTCAATGTCCTTAATGACAAGAACCATTCCGTCCTTGGTCTTTTCCAGCTTGGCGTTGGGAAATGTCTCAACGCTCCAGGTGACCGATGATTCGCGGAGGATGATCTTGACGCAATCAAGGCGTGGCAAATCAAAAAGTCTGCCATTGTTGACCGCGTCAACCATCTTTGTGTCTGTCTGGAAATGCCCGTCTATGCGCAATGCGCCGATCACCCGATGAAGGGCGAGCGTGATTGAGGGCTTGTCGCTGGCGGCTGTTTTGTCTGTCTTTCGCAGATGCCCCTTGATGTACCAGACATTGTCGAAGAGCGTCAATACATGCGGTTCGACTGTCATCCGCAAGACATGTCCACCTCCGACACGGCGATATTTGACTGCAATGGGAGCCTGCAAGCGCCATGCTTCGAACACGGTCTGGAATACCTCTGGAGAAACTATCTGTGATGAACCACGCGCGACCAGGGAATTGAGGGCGGCGAACTCCTCCGACGTGCCGTTGTTCCTGCTCCAGAGCGCATCTGTGCCCTTGCGTATTTCGTTGGCTATGCGCGACGGGGGAAGAAGTGCTTCAGCTAGATGCGCTCCGTAAACAGCAGCATCCATCTCGACTTCCTCCGTGACGGGAACACCGCTCCATGACCTGTCGGTCAGATAGTATCCCTTGCGCTCTGTGTCGTATAGGATGGGTGCGTGCAGTTCCTCCACAAGATATTTCACATCCCGCTGGATGGTCTTCTGTGAGAGTTTGTACACGCCCGCCTCATCCAGCCTGCTCAGTTCCTTGAGCATCATTGGATAATTTGGATACCTTTCCTCTTTCATCAAGCGAAGGAGGCAGGCTATGCGTATCTGCGATTTCTTGTTGACAGGCATGTTTTATCCAATTGGAGCATATTGTTCCTGACTGTTCACATCAAGGCATAATCAAAGCATTGTCGAGGCAAAAGCTCAAAGGCTTCAATTAATGCCCGTCACTCTTTCCGGCCAGTTGACTTGAAGAACTGGCTTGAGGAA
>JAFRLP010000456.1 GCA_017431185.1 Victivallales bacterium
CGCCAGAGCAGCTGGAGCAAGGAATAAATGGGAAGTACCTAGAACCTGCCTTGGAATGGGCGAAGAATCATAGTGAAATAGGAATTATTACTTCTCCTCCCGATACAAGGGGAAACGGAGGTTTTATCGGTTTGGGCTTGACTATTTCATTTTGAGGAGGTCATCATTGTGAAAAAGAACTTGTTTTATATTGAAGTTATACTTCACTTACTATTTTTATGCTCGTGTACTATTTCATTTGATGATTCAAAACTTCTTTGTGAAAATAAACCTTTTATAAGAGCGGAGATGTCTGGCGACATTATGCTGATTCAAGTGAAGGAAATAAAAGGGAGAATTGAACTTCAATGTCCCGTTATTTTGCAGGAACCATATTTTGAGACAATCCTAATGCCATTCGATCAAATTGACTATAAGGAAATAATCAAATCGCGACTTAGAACTTCCAGGGGAAATGGATTCTTTGAACAGGACTTGGGATATATGATTTTCAGCACGAACAACATTGTTCTTTTTATTCCAGCAAACGGTACGATTACTCAATGGCCTAACATTCGCGGATATGCGGCTTATATGGAAAATTCAGATATTAATGTCTGGCTGGGAAGAGAAAAAGGCCATTCAGACTTGAATCTAGATAAATATCAGGCGCTGGTTTGGAATTTTCCGCTATTGAAAAGCAAGTATGCGAATTTGAATGTCTATTGGGAATCAGAAGAAACAAAGGATTTTTGCATGTCATTCTTCAGGCAAATGGCATTATCGCATTCTGAAATGATTTCATGGAAATTGTATAGCCAATTTGGAGAACTGTATGGATGGTAATTATGAATGCAGAAGCATGAGAATACGTATTACTCATTGCCTTGCTTGTATATCAATGTTTTCAATCCTTATCGCGATTACTGGTTGTATGCCAACGATAGCGATAAATGACTGGTCAGTCCCCAGCACATACCGCCCATATCTTCCTCCTGACGAAAAGGACGATGTCCTTTTCGTGTGTATATATGATACAGGACATAAACTTATTGCCGCTGATGCACAAATCATGCATTCCCCCTATGACAGAAAAGCCCGTCTGGGCATGACATGGGCAATAGGTATGGGAAGTGTTTCATGGGAATGCACAACATGTCGTAGTAGACATGCAATACTGCTTTTTACAAAAAAACATCAAATGATCTATATACCACTTAGGCCTTATGGAGCTTTTGATGACGCATTAAGTTATTTCTATGTTGCAAACGATTCTCCAATTATAGCAGACGATTTTTGTTGCCACAAAGAGAATGATCCCTATATATATTTCAATTTCGTTACGACACCATATTATTATCCTATAGAAAAAATAAAAAAACAACAAACATTATTTCAATGGGACTCTATTGAAAACGCAAAACTAGCAAAAGACTTTTGGGCGGCCACTTTTTATTCACAGAAACATTTACCAGTTGCATCATTTTGGAAACGTCATAGTATATTTGGAATCACTGATCAGATTTTAATTACAAGAAACACAACTCTAAAATAAACTGAATGTTGTATATATAATTCATTGGCATAATATCCTTAAAATCGGATAATTGCTTCAGGAGCTTTTTCTCCAGCGCCATGCGTCCTGCCGTCTTCCGCTCGTCGCTCCTGCCAAGCGTCTCCTTGAGGTCTCGGATTCTCTTCTCAATGAAGCACCTGTAGCAGAGGGAGACGAACTGCAGGGACGAGCAGGAGCGCGAGCTGCTCGGAGAATAGGACCGCCAAATGGAACGCAAGGCCGTCGGGCAGCGATGCCCGGCGGCCTTTGTCTTGCGCATTTCAACCGCGTGGCACGGAATTGAAAAGGAGGCACAAGAATCGTTTTTGCCGTACTCCACCATTTATACCAGGCCGTCACAAAGAGGATTCCTGGGAATGGCTCGTCACGAAAGGTCAGAGCGTTCAGCCATTGGCGCTGTTTTGTCTTCAGCATAAGTATTCCCTCATCGCGAAAAACCAACACCCGCCCTGCGCAGGGAATCAGGGATTATTCTTTGGGGGCGAACATGGTTTCAAGGGCCTTTCGGATGGCTTCCAGACGTTCTTCCTTGACGGAATCGCCGTAGAAGAGGAAGATGTCGTGGTAGCCATCTCTGTAAGTTTTCTTAGGTTTCGTGTCGTACTCGGTTTTGGCTATGGAACAGAATTGATATGGAACTCGGCAAAGCTTCCAGTTCCAGTAGTCCTTCCCTTCGCGTCCAAATTGGAAGTCGGGAATGTGGTTGAACTTTTGGCGGGAGCTGATATTCACGACGGCGATGACCTCTTCGGGATGAACGGGCGCAAGTGGATATGCGTCAGACGTCATTTCGAGCAGATTTCTGTGTGTTGAAAAGGCGGGAACAGTACTGATATGGTAGTCTCCTTGAAAACCATTTGACAATGCGAACTGGCTGGGAACGGCGATGCACCATTGCGGAGAGATTCCCAATGAGGTCAGCGCCGGATTGGCTCTTGTGACAGTTTCCAGCGTATGCCCCAAAAGCTTCTCTTTGCTGGTTTCCCCTCTCTGCCAACGGAAGCCATCCAAGGGAAGACCACCATAGCATCTTTTGGCGGGCCATTCGAACTTTGCCAGAACGGATGGCTCGACCTTCGCAGGCTCGAAAACGAGATTGCGCATCAGTTCACGCTTGTCGTCACGCTCGATGGAAAGCATGCAGATTTTCAGCAAGTCGATTTCAGGCCTTTCGCCGCAATCCATAATATGCTCTATGTACAGTTCACATTTCGGCAACGTGTACCAAGCCTCCCAGAAGCCACGATGCGATGGCAGGCCCTGCGGACGCCGCGACGGCATCTTGCGTCCTTGCTCCGTCAGCACAATCCTGTAGGCCGCAGGGACGTCTATGGATTCTGTCTCGACGCTCCATTCCGTCTGCGATATCCGTCTGCGGAACTTTATGGTCTTGCGGAACAGCCATTTCTTTGCACTGTTGGATGAATTCCAGTCATAGACAGGCTTTTCGATGACAAGCACTGGCCCGTCAACGCCATCCAACTTGTCTGTAAGGCGTAGATGCTCCGCATCGTATGACTCTTTCAGGATATCGACGACTGGCTGGAATATTGGAGCGATAGCGATGCCATCCGTCTTGAGCCTGCTCGGCTGTGGTTTTTCGTTGTGCAGTTCACGATAAGTCTTTGCACCATGCGCCCTCATCGACGCAACCAGCCGGTCCTTTGCCTCCGTCTCCATAGCATAGTTTTTCAGGACAATGTCCAGAGCAGTGCAGTAATCAGGCCTGCCGCCTTGTCCGCCTTTCCATTCTTTCGGCGAAAAACCGAAATCCATCAGCATTATGAGAAAATCGGCCAGTGCCTTGTCGTCGGACGTTGCGCGGTATGGAGTTTCAAGAATCTTCAGAATCCATTCCGAAACAACATATTGTGCCTGTTCATGTTGAAGCAGTTCGGGCGGGCATCCGTTCGCAAAAGCCTTCTTCAGCATGCCAATTTTATCAATGGCAGTATTTCCATCGGCTGGACGCTCCAGAATCCCAAACGGCAGTTTGGCACCATGGCTCAAAAGCAGATTGAAGAACTCCTCCTGTTGATTTTGGAGAGCCGTCTGTATCACTGGTTGATGGTAGATGAACCAGGAAGAGACAGCATTTGGGTCCGCCCCTTGGTCAAGTCTTGCCTTTAGTCCTTCTAGGTCATTGTTATACAAAAGCTTATCTAGCGGAGGCTTTTTATTGTAATGGCGATATAGCAATCCGTCCAACGGCAGAAGGAGAGTGTCCATCACTACCTCCAGCGGAAAATCGATGAGCAACGGCACGGAGAACAAAGTGGTGGCAAAATGCTCTTTTTTGAAATTTAACATAACAAACCCTGTCGCCATGCGAGCGGTCTTCGTCCCCGCATAGAAGCGTTTCGGCGGTTGCATATCGTCGCGTAGAATCTCTTTCGTGATACGAAAGCAGCCGCTTCCGCATACAGCTAGGACAATCATTAATGCAAATGTCATTGCCTTTCGCATATCGCCTTGCATCTCCCAACGATTCAACTGTCTTCTTTCAAGATTTCAAGCGCACTGCCTATGCACCGGTACCGAAATCAACGTCCGACATCTCCTGGAACTCCGCGCGCGAGAGAGATGCTCGCACGAGAGAGATTGATGTTGCAGATTGCCACGGTTTTCGTTCCTTTCCGGTTCGATGATTACGCTCAGATGATGGAAATATACCGCCTGAACCCCATAAAACAATCCTGAGTGCCCGAAAAACGGAACCAAACCGATTTACATCTTTATTGCCTTACTCACGGATATTGGCTCATCAATATCAATCGCTGAGTAGACCCGGCGGCTGCGCCGTCAACACAATGCACAAAACACCTCCGCAGACGCCCGCCTCGTGTGCACGAGGTGGGACGATCCCCCCGGATGGTTCGCTGGTTAATATCGCATTTGTCAAGCCATTTTTCAAGCGTTTGCCTCGCAAGGCAGCCATTTGTTCCATTCAACGCTGCATTTCAGAGATACAAATCTTCTATTTTGAGAATGCGCACCTTGGGTACCTCTGGACGGCATCTGTGTTTCATGGGAATGGCTCGTCACGAAAGGTCAGAGCGTTCAGCCATTGGCGCTGTTGTGACTTCAACATAAGCCCTCCCCTTTCAGGAGCATTGGCAACATCTACCAGAGTTTCGGAGGCAGGGATGTCTATCCTTCACTTGAGGAGAAGGCGGCAAATCTGCTCTACTTCGTGACCAAAAACCACAGTTTCTCCGACGGCAACAAACGCATCGCGGCCGCCGTTTTCCTCTATTTTCTGGACAAGAACAACGCCCTGTTCTCTCCAGACGGCGAAAAGAACATTGACGACCACACGCTGGTGTCGCTCGTCATCATGATTGCGGAATCCAAGCCTGACGAGAAGGAGCTGATGATCAGCGTGATCATGAACTGCCTGTCGAATGAACCGCAATTGGAATGACCGAGGGCGATTATTCCAAGAGGATGGCTTTGCGCTTGCGCAGTAGATGCGCTTCCGTGACGCCATCGAGACCGGCAAGACGAGAAGCGTCTCCGACCTTGTCCGCAAGGCGAGGATGGTGCGCGCCCGACATCGAGAGAACCATCGTGGACGGAAGCGCCCCCGATGGCTTCACGCTCAAACGCTTCCTTCACGGCATCCCCGACAACTGGGACGAGCAGCGCCTGGCTTACGGTTTCAGGAAATCGACTAGCTGCTTCTGCTCCCCGTCCAGGAGAATGTGCTGCCAAACGGGCTTTTCGGTGCGGATGGCGATGCGGTTCACCCCGGGGATGACCGCCAGAGTGTACTCGTCCTCTTTCGGCTTGACGAGCTTTCCGTTCAGCCAGAGCTGTGCCTTGCGGAGCGTGCCCGAGCGCAGCACGATGGGTTCCGCCACTTTCGGGCTGAACTCCAGCACCGATGCGCACGCCTCGGCCTCCTTCGGCCAGTTCTTGGCATCGGCTGACGGCGGGCAGAGGACGCCAGGCGCGGAGGCCTGCGTGCGTGGAACGCTGAACTTCTCCATCAGCACCGCACCCAGCGCCGCCAGATCCGCCCCTGGCTGGGAGAGCGCCGCAAAGTCCGCGTCCTTCGCCACCTGGTAGAACCGCGCCGCCTCGCTCGCGCGCAGCGGCAGCCCCTCTTGGGCATTCTCCTGCAAATCCGCCCACAGGCGATAGCGTACGCCATCGCGCACAAAGTCCGCCTGCACCGCATAGTACGGCCGACCATACTGGAAATAGAACTCCTCGCGCCGATTCGCCTGCGTCACCTTCGCCGTGTACGTGCGTACCGCGTCCTTCACGTTCACGCGAATGGTCTCGCGCTCCCACGCGGGCGGGAAGCGGAAGATGAAGGCGAGCTTCTCGACGGGCTTGCCGTCGGTCGTCCACAACGTCGCCGCCCAGGCCTGGACATTGGTGTGCTCCAGACGCAGAGTCGCGAACGGAATGTCAGACGACTTGCCATCCTTCTCCATCCGACCGTACACCGCAGGCAACACCTGACGCTCGTCGTGCGGCAGCTCCACCTTGGAATCGTGCAGAATCGCGCCCGCGGCGGACTTGGGGGCCGCGCCCTCCACCGTGAACCACAGCGGAACCCGCGCACCCAGCTCATACGGCACCATCCGCTGGACCGTCACCGTCACGACCTTTCCGTCGACGGCGGTCTTGACGCTCGCGTTGAGCGCCTCGTAGCGATAGGCGCCGTACTCGTTCTGGTTACAGTACCACCACTCGGGGTTGTCGGCCACGCGCTCGTAGGCCTGATGCAGCGCCTCCAACCCCTCCGGCTCCGTGTGCCAGGAGTGCATCGCCATGCTCAAGGAGGGATTCTGGGCAATTCCATTCGTGTTCTGCAGAATCTGAGCGAGCTGCTCCTCGAGCTTCGCGAGATCCGGCTTCCGATCGCCCGGGGTAAGCGGCTTGGAAATGGCCAGCGTCCCCTTGGGATACCCCATCGGGGCATCCCCCGATGGCCAGAAGATGTCAGGCGACGAGATGACGCCCGCCGCCCGGAACGCCTGGCCGATGCTCTTCGGGACGATCTCGTCCGGCGCCCACCAGTTGCAGAACGGCAGCACCTGGGAGTTCACCGGGCTCTGGGAGATCGATTCCAGCTGGATGCGGTTGTACATGTACTCGCGGAACTGCTCGAACGAATCCGTCACCGTCAGCAGCGGATGCGTATAGGTGTGCAGACCGATCGAACAACCGCCCTGAAGCAGCTCCTGGCAGTACTGACGCTGCTGCGCGGGCGTCTCCCACGGCTTGAAGAAGTGGAACAGGAAGAACGTGCCGGGGACCTTGTGGTCCAGCATCACCTTATGCGTCCGCAAATGACCGGCCGCCGTGTCATCCCACCGTGACGAGAACGCCAGCTTGTAGCTCGCGGGCAATCCCTGCACCACAATCTTCGCCGCCGACGCCTCCTCCGCGCGCTGGAACTCCAGCTCAAACCGCTGACGATATTCCCGCATTCCCAGCGGATTCGCCCCAAACGCCACCGCCGCCAACACACAAAGCACTGCACTTGCTCTCTTCATTCACACGCTCCCGAATAATGACGTGACCGATACTGCATACAGTTGAATATAATATAGCATCAATTCACGGAAATGCATAGTTCTTCATTTTTTCTAGCTCCCACCACACAAAGTCACGACGCGGTCTTCTCGCCCGTGACCACGGCGCACTCCTTTCCCGCGTGCCGCGTGATCGCCTCGGCGACGTGTTTGGCGTGTGCCACGGACGTGCGGAAGATCCGGCCTCCCCAGAGCGTCACCGCGTCGGAGGCGTTCTTCACCAGGCATAAACTCTTCCCGTACCCTCTTGGCAAGACCGCGCAAGAGTTGGTGTCCTTCGTTCGGAGGTGCTCGTAAACGGCCTCCACGGCCTCCTGCTGGCATGGTCGCAAGTTGATTTTCATTCTCTTTTACTTGCTTTGCACTTGAAATTGAATCATTTTGCGGTATATTATGGGCAGTTTCTACCAAGGAGGTCAACCATGCCGACACTTACCCGGAACAGGAACTTCACCATCAGACTGGATGCCAAGGTCAAGGACGAGGCGGAACGCCTCTTCGCCGACCTCGGCATGACGCTTTCCGGCGCAGTGAACATC
>JAFRLP010000457.1 GCA_017431185.1 Victivallales bacterium
CCAGCGTTCCGCCCTGATAGGGGTTGCGCCGCTCCGACCCGGATGCGGTCAGCACACCTGGCACCTGTGACGGAATGTTCAAGGCAAGAAGGTTGTCCTGAAGGGAAGCATAGCCGGGGATGCGGGCTGCAAAGCGGATGACGCCTGGATAATTGCGGAAGTCCGTCTCCAACGGCTTTTCCTCCACAGCGGAGGCCGAAAGTGAATTGAGCAATTTCAGATAATGGCGACGCCTCTCCTCTGGCGTCAGTTCCGAATATTGGCGGTTATGGGCGGCGAAATCCAGTCCTCGGCAGAGGATGGTGCGTGTCAGCAGGGCATCGCCTTGCGGGTTGAGAATCTCGATGTCCGTGGCGACCTCATCTTTCGTGCGGAACGGCTTGTCAACCTCCAGGATGGTGATTTTCCCGTTAGGCAAGAGAATGGGGCATCCCTCATGGCTGGATGTGCCCAATTCCGCATACTGGTCTATGTCATTGAACCAGACGGTACGACCTCCCGCCTTGACTTTGACCAGAACGACGGGGAACAAGGACAAATCCGCATGGGAAGAGAGGGCCTTGGAGACCCTGGCCGGCAATGGCGCGGAGGCCGCAAAGACGAATTCAGGGCGGTACCCCAGATGCCTCAGCAGGGCATGATACAGGATGGCCCGGTCGGCGGAGTTGCCATACCCGTCCCGGAACGTCTGTGCCGCCTCCGTCAAGGCGGAAAGGGGCAGATGGACATGGGAGGGGCCAGCCGACCGGATTCGCGTGGCAACCAGATTGCGCACCGCCCGCAGTTGCCGAAGCGTCTCCATGCCACCAAGTTGCTCGACCGCCTTCTTCAGTCTGTCGTCAATGCCCCCCCTCTCCTGCAAGGCACGGTTCAACTGGCCGGCTGCGGATTTCCAATCCACAGTGGAAAGCACAATTGACGGCAGGAACATCCGCAGACGGGGCATTCCCGACTCGGAGGGCACGGGGGCGCGCTCGCTCACCTTCCACGTCTGGACAATGCGGTCTCCCTTCCGTGTCTTCTGGTAATCAATGGGGTTCTCCCCCGGCGGATTCAGCATTCCCGCCGGATATACGCCGCAATCAAGGAAAAGCTTTTCAGGCGCATCCAGGGTGATGGACTTTTCCTGGATGGGCAAAGTCCCCTCAAAGGCCTCCGCCAACGTGAACGGCGCGCCGTTCTTGACGGTGGTCTCGTACTCGTACTCCAGGACGCTGCCAATCTCCACACCAGGCAAATTGGCGACCAGGATGGCTTCGCGGGGGTAGCGGCTGGCGGAGGAGACCCAGGGGGCATCCATCAACTTCGTCTCCTTCAGATTCAACTCCTGGCAATGGTCGCCATTGTGGACTTTGGCGTACTTGAGAGAGACTTTCTCAAAGTCCGGATAGAACTTGAACTCCAGTTCCGAATAATCCTTCTTTCCGCCGTATGTGAGAATCTTCTGGCGGACTTTGGTGAGAATGGTGTATTCGGTAGGCGAGGTCAGCGAAATGCGGCTATCCTCCTCCAGGATCATGGCGTCAGGCTCCAAAGCCGAATACATGCCGGCGTCACGCCGGTCTGGCTGGAAGACAGGCGTGCCGCGTGACGCCTTCTCCATGGTCTTCATGTCCTCCTTGAGCTGGAGGTACTCGGCAGGGGAAAATTCCACGGTGCGGATTTCCATGGCGGCAGTGAACGAGAGACTCCGCTGACTCCAGCCGTATTCCCGACGCCAAAGGAACGTGTCGCGGGAAATCTCCTCAGTCCTGGGCAGGGAGAGCAGATTCCCCCAGGCGGGCGAAACCGCGATTTCAGCCTGTTCATGCACCCCGCAGGCCATCGAGCATTTATAGGGGAAGCGGCGCTTGTCCAGGCTGGCGTCCCCCAAAATGAAGTTGGCCATGCCCAGGTGCGATGAGAAAACCGGGACCTTCAGCACCGCCGTCTGGCGTGTGCCGGCGATGACCTGCGGAGCCTGATAGAACAGTTCCAGCGTCAAGGTCTGCTCCGTGTCCAAAAGTTTCTCGGGACTCAATGACAGGCGGGTGATTTTTGCCCCGGGCAAGGTGCGGTTCAGGATGTTCTCCAGAAAGATGCGCCTCTCGTCTGGCGTGTGCTTGGCAAAATAGTGGCGATAGCCATTGTCATTCACGCCATGGAAAACGAAGGAGGAAAAGCCAGTGAGCCGCCCATTCGCGTCTATGTCGCCGTGCGTGCTGATGGTGAGCAGGTTGTCCGTGGCGGGAATCGTGGGCGACGTGCGCAGGACATCCCCTTCAGGCCGGGCCACCAGATAGCTGTTGTGGCTGAGGTAGGCGGGGAAGAGGGCGGAGGTCCCCTCGTCCGTCGAGTCCATCATTGTGTAACCGCCGTCGTCATTGAGCAGAGCAGTGATGGCGTGGTTGAAATAGGGTTGCGGCACCTCCTGGTCCTTCAGGGCCTTGGAGGCGTTGATGAGCACGGGGAAAGCCTGGAAGCCAGCGGCCCGCAGCAGCGTGGCCAGCAACGCGGCCTTGTCACGGCAGACTCCATGCCGTTTGCCAAAGGTGACGGCGGCGTCGTGCGGTTCGTAGCCGGGGGCCTCGGTTTCCGTGGTCTCGCCCATGTAGCGTATCTCCTGGGAGACAAAGCGGAAGATGGCGCGGATGCGCGCCTCCCGCGTGGGCGCGGTGGCAACCAGTTCACGGACTTTGGCCTCCATCTCCTCCGTCGTCTTAAGATGCGGCTCGCACAGGCGCCAATACCAGCGGGAGACCTCCTCCCAGGAGGGAATGGTGCTGACCAGCAGGCGCTGGACGCAGGCGTACAGCGGAGGCATGGCGGACTCGCGATGCGCCTGGGGCACGTTTCGCACCTCCCAACGGTAGAGGATACGCCCGTCCGCCTCGTCTATGGTGCGAGCGATGAG
>JAFRLP010000458.1 GCA_017431185.1 Victivallales bacterium
AGGTATCCCTTGCGCGAGTTTATGCATGATTTCGCCAAAGGTCTCCTGGAACTTGCCGGCATATCTGCCATCCTTGCGCAACTGAATGATGGAGAGACGATACCGGAAGGGACGCGCAAACTTTTCCTGATTCCTGTAGAAAAAGCGTTTGACGTCCTCCTCGGAAACAATGTTGCCTCGGGTCAGCCGGTCGCGCACAAGCAGTTCAACCGCCAGGTTCTTGGCCACTTTCTCACGGAATTCGCTCATGGTCACTCCCTCCTTCAGAAGCTGTTCCTCAAACAGCTCAACGTTGCCATGGGCACGTTCCATGATGATTTGATTGATGCGTTCCTGAAGATATCCCATCGGCAACTGGGCCTTCAGGCTCTTGAATTCCAGGTAGAAGAGTTCATGGTTGATCAAACCATCCAGGGTGGTACGGCGCAATTTGGCAATCCTCTCCTGGAGTTCTTCCCCGGAATATGCCTGGGCCAGACTGCGTTCCTCTGCGGCGGTCATTGACAGGACGCTGGACATGGTAATCACCTCCTCTCCGACAATGGCCAGCAAAGAGTCCCCCATTTGCGCAAAGACAGACAGGGCGGCAAGACAAAGCAACAGGAAGATTCGTCGTGTCATGGTGATGAAAAAGTGGGGCTGGAAGAAAAAAGGCAACTATTCAGAAGCCCAGACTACTTCAATCCGCGAGGCCTGAAGGCCTCGCGGGCAGGTTGGGGGTTCACGCCTGGCATGTCGTACACCTTTGGAAAATCTGAGGCTACACACGTCAAAACAGGTGAGGGTTCTGAATAGTTACTCATCCTCAAAGAAGAAGGAGGTCTGCGTAAGGGGACGCGGCGGATTGGCGGAGGGCGTGGGAGAAGCGACAGTTTTGGGGGCGGGAGTGTGTCGGGACGGTTCGGGGACAGGCGGCGGAAGACTGGCCTCATCAAAAAGCATGCCGTCCTGCGCCGTCAAAGGGGATTGCGCTCTCCCCTCTCCGTCATTGGCAGATGGGACATTTTCCGCTGGCATGGCCGTGATCTGGACGCCTTCGGCGCCAGTGGGGGACGCGCTGGCAGAGGCATTCTCGGCGCCGATGGCTGACTCTTCGGAGGAGACTCCGCCACCCTCTTCCTCGCCGGCGACCTCCGCATGGATTGGCGTTGCGGAACCGCGGTTCACCACCTTGAAATTGGAGATGCGGAAGGAGGTGAGTTTGAATCCCTTGGCCTCACGGGAACGCAGCGGGTAGGAGTCAAAATCGACGGTGATGGTCTTCATGCTTCGCCGATGCAACGAGGTGAGTTCCATGGAGACCACAACCCCGTAATTGGTGTAGAGTTCCTCTATGACGCAGTTTTCCGGAATGACGTGGTACTCCCTGCCCAGGATGAACTGCCCCACGCGGAACCGCTTGACATACCAGGTGCCGGCGTCCTTGTCCCGATAAAGGATGCTGTACACCTGGTCTTTGTCGGTGGCAAAGACATATTTGGTCACCCCGATGTACTCCTTTTCGGGAATGTCAATGACCTTGCAGGTGCCGTCGCTGCGCAGGAGGGTCAGATGGTCAAATTCCGTCAGCACGATGGGTTCTCCATCCTTGCTGCTGGATTTGACGTTGGTGCCGATGAAATGGTTCTGCTTGTCATGGTACACCTTGACGTCGCGCCTGGCGACCTCACGGGCATTGACGGTGGCGAACCGGGTGATTTCGGTGCGCCGGGGATACTCCTCACCATACTTGTCCAGGATGCCCTGCAGATAGGCGATGGTGAATTCAACGAGATGGGCCAGCTGGTCTTCCGTCTGACGCAGTTGTTCGGCAAGGGCCAGGAGTTCCTCCTGGTTCCGGGCGACGTCAAAGGCGGAGATGCGCCGAATGGGGACTTGGAGCAGCGTCTCGATATCCCCATCCGTGATTTCGCGGTAGAACTGCTCCTGGAATTTCTCCAGTCCATTGCGGACATGCGTGAAAATCTGCTCCAGAGTCTTGTCATTCTCGATTTTCTTGTAGATGCGGTTCTCGATGAACACCTGCATCAAAGTCTTGGCCAGGGCTTTCTCGCGGATCTTATGGATTTTCAGTTCCAGTTCACGGCGCAGGTAAACCTCCAATTTCTCGACATTGCGGTTCAAGACCTCACTGACGGTCATCTGGGTGGGCATTTTGTCCTTGATGACCAGGATGTTGCTGGTGAGGCTCTGCTCGCAGGAGGTGTAGGCATAGAGTTCCTTGATGGTCTCCTCCGCATAGATGCCGCGCTGAAGCGCAATCTCGATGTTGACATGCTCGGCGGTGTAGTCGTGGACTCCCGCAATCTTGATTTTGCCGCGCCGCGCCGCATCCTCGATGGAGGAGATGAGGCTCTCCGTGGTGGTGCCTGGCGGAATCTCGCGGATGACCACCTTCTTGTCCCCATCCGGCTCAATGCGGGCGCGAACCCGAATGCGCCCTGCCCCGTCCTCGAACTCGCTGACGTCCATCAGGGCGCCCTGCGGGAAATCGGGGAACACCTGGAACGGCTCCCCCTTGAGGATGGCGATTTCCGCCCGCAGGAGTTCACCGAAATTGCAGGGGAAAATCTGGGTGGACATGCCCACCGCGATGCCATCGGAGCCCAGCATCAGCAGAGAGGGCAGTTTGGCGGGCAGGCAGACCGGCTCCTGCTGACGGCCATCGTAGGTATCGATGAACTCGGTGATTTCGGGATTGAACAGTGTCTCCTTGGCCAACGGAGTCAGGCGGCATTCGATGTAG
>JAFRLP010000045.1 GCA_017431185.1 Victivallales bacterium
GGGCAAAACATGTTTTGCCCGATGCCTGAAAATGAAAATCCAGGTTTTTCGGAACCTTTTCCTGAAACAGCCTTTTTATCCATCATTAGTGTTCATTTGTGTTTATTTGTGGTTCTGAACAGGTACCAAAAAAAGGAAAAATCAGGACGGAACGATTGAAATGTGCGAAAAGATGGTTATTGTATTCAACAATTCAAATGGAGGTGCTGACGGGACGAAAGGGTGTGGTGGGTGTTTTCGCGATAGTTGTCTTCCCTGGGCAAACATGCTTTTTCTTTGGATCTTTTGTGGGGGAATGGATTTGTAGAGAGGCCGATAGGAAAAAGCGCAGGAGGTGATGCATGATGAAGATTGACATGGCTCATTGGGCGATTCTGAGTTCTGAATAAGGACGGGCCCCGCTTTTCTTGGAAGGATGCTTTAAGGAGTCAAGGGGAGCATCAGAACTTTGAAAATGGTACAATTAATCAACCATGGTTTTAGAAAAAGAAACAAAAATAAAGAATGTGACGCGCCTTGTCCGCAAACACCAACATGAAAATCAACAACCTTGAATCGTTTTTGGCGAAAATCGCCTCGGGGCGCATTCCATGCGGATGCGTCATCACGCTTGCAGATCCCACTGTGACGGAGGTCGCCGCCGACGTCGGGATGGATTTCTGCTGGCTGGACGGGGAGCACGGCATCATCGACCGCGAGACCATGCTCAAGCACATCATGGCGCTTCGCGGCACCGACTGCGCCCCGTTTGTCCGTGTGCCAGACTCCTCGCACACCGAAATCAAGAAGGTCATCGACATGGCCCCTGCGGGGATCATCGTGCCGATGGTCACCAGCCTGGAGCAGGCGCGCCTGGCGGTGGCTGCCTGCCGTTACCCGCCAGAGGGCAACCGCGGATGCAGTTTCCGCCGAAACTGTCGTTATGGGGCGGAGGAGAACGCGGAGTATCTCCGCATCGCCGGGCATGACCCGCTGGTCATTCTGCAACTTGAGCACATCGGGGCCGTCGAATGCCTGGACGAGATACTGGCACTGCCGGGACTGGACAGCATCCTCATCGGGCCATACGACCTGTCCGCCTCCCTGGGCTGCATCGGGCAGATGGACAACCCGGAACTCAACCGAATCATCGATGAGGTTTGCCGGAAGACGCTGGCCGCCGGCAAATTGCTCGGAGCCTACAGCGGCCCCTCGACACAGCGCTGGCTTGACCGCGGCGTACAGTATATTGCGGTGGTCAATGACCACGAGGCGCTATTCAGCGCCTTTCATGCAATATGCGAGGAGGTTCGCCGAACACACGGAAACAGTACACCCGTGCCGAAGGATCGCCGTTAGTGGCTGTAACAAGCAACCGGAGCCTTTTCGTTCGGACCGGATTGAATCCATGCACCCTTCGACGCTGGTAATTGCCGGAGACTTCCGCCAATGTCACCCATTTGCCGTCCTTCCAGGTCTGAAGCCGGTAATCTCGGACACATTCCCGGGGAACGCCGCAGTTGCACGATTTGTCGAGATTGGTATCGAATATCAATTCGACGCGGCAGACGGCCTGCTCCTCTTCCAGTTCAAGTTCCAGCCATTGCGGAAGCCCTGGTTCGGAGATCCACATGTTCGATGCGTCTTCCCCAGGTCTCGCCAACCCATTGAGGACATTGGCTGCCGGATAAAGCCTGAGCGGCGGAACGGTTTCCAAACACCAGTTGTCATTATCCAAATAACAGCCGTCCAGTTTTCGTTCGAGTCCAGGCAGGTACCGGCGGTTCAGGCAGACCGAAACCTCGGGCACGGCAGGAAGCCGGACTGCGTAACGGCGGCCAGGTGTCGTATCGGCATGGAAATGGAATTCGGCAATCCCGCTGACTCCCTGCGCCTGGGCGGATGCGACCGGCCTGTCATGCTCGTCGAGCAGTTCGGCGGTCAGGATTTTCGAAACACCTTCTCTGGCCTCCAGCCGGACACTGAACGTTTCCAGACGGTTTTCCGAAACAATGAACATCTGGGCTCTCCGGCGGTCGTTTGGCGGGACATCGCAGGGGTCGTCCGTATTTTTTGCCGATGCAAGCAGCGGTTCTGACGAAGTGGCCTCCGTCATTCTCAAAGTGAATTCGCTGGAGGCGGAAACGGCAGCCGGAAGACCTTTGACCGGGATTGGCACCATTGGCAGGACTGAATCGTCCTCGGCCAGGAGGGTTTGCAGTTCCCTGATGTGTTTCCGTCCGACTTCCCGCGGGGTGATGCCGTATTTTTGCGTCAGAACTGCGGCGGCGGCCACAGCCTGACCGCAGAGGGCGCACGTCGCCATGACCCGGGTGGAGCCGAGTGCGACATGCGTCACGCTGATATTCCGTCCGGCCATCATCAGATTGTCGATATTGCGCGAATAAAGGCAGCGGAAAGGAATCGGATAGGTTCCGGGGAAAATAATCGGAGGTGTGCTGCCGGGAAATCCTTTGCTGAATACGCCTTCGGGCGGATGAATGTCAATTGGCCAGCCGCCGTAGGCAACGGTATCGGCAAAAACCGTGTGGCTTGACAAGTCATTTTGACTGAGGATGCAATCGCCGACCAGACGACGGGATTCCCGTTTGGCGGGAATGGAGGAAACCCAGTTGATTGCGTAATTGGCGGCGCCGTGGTCGCCGCCGTTTTTCACATGATCCCAGACGCCGAAGAGGATGGACAGAAGTTTGCGGTAGATTTCCTCGTTATCGGCGATGGCGTCGAGTTCACCGCCATATTCCAGCCACCAGAAGCCTTGTTTGGGGTTCGTGTGGAGCCGATAAGGCAAATCGTCATCGCCGTTGATTTTCATGGCCCACGGCGGTGCGGCAAAGGGGACTGGATGTCCCAGGTCGATGGCCCGGAACGCGATGGAAGCACCCATGGTTTTCCTATCGGCTTTGTCCGGGGCAAGGGATTCCCCGAATTCGCCGTGCGCCTCGCGTCCCATGCGGAATTCGGCTCCGGCAGCGTTGCCGAGGAAGGAATCCCCGCTGCAGTCGAGATAGACTGGGGCGATAATGCGGTGGACTGTTTCACTGCCAAGCGTCCGGGCAATGACGGAAGTGATGCGGTTGCCCTCCACCGTGACATCGGTGGCCAGGGTATTGAGCAGAAGGGTCAGGTTCGGCTCCCGTTCGGCCCATTCCCGCAGAACGAGACTCCAATGCTGTTCCCAGCCGTTGGCGTTGCGGTAATGTGCTTCGAGCTTCATCTCCTCGAGCACGCCGCATTCGCGGGCATTGCGGTTTCTGTATTCCGAGGCTCCGTTGATGAAGACTCCGTCGGAATTGCAGGAACATTCCGAACTGGAGGGACCGCCGAGGACGGGTCGATCCTGCACCAATACGGTTTCCAATCCGCGTCTGGCCGCCGCAATGGCGGCAACGGTTCCGGCAACGCCGCCGCCAACAACCAGCAAATCGATTTCATGTTGTTTCATCATGGCCACCTCATTGTTCTAGCAGATTCAGGAGTCAATTGCAGAACCATTTACTTTCAGAATTATACGGCTCCCTATCTCAGTTGTGCTTGAAAACCGCGCATTCCCCGTATTTGAGGATGACATCAAGAAAATTGTCCCCGTATCTTGTGACCTTCTGTCCAGTGAGGCACTTCAGCGCCTTGACGCCTTCTGGGTAATAAATCCTACGGATGCCGTTTCCGTCCGAGGCACCGATGACAATCAGCCCGCCGCCGCGGAACATGAGGTCATTTCTCTCCGAGACGGGACGGATTCCTGCCGTTTCGGCAATATTCCGAAGCAGTCGGGGGGTAACGGCGCCGGGCTGTCCGATGAAGATTTCCGTGCCGTCTTTCGTCTTGTGCAGCACCATGCCTGGATGATGCGTCCCCTGATACATGGCCAGGACTTGATCCCCTGCCTGCGGAGTGATGGCGACATTGCCGAAATGGACCAGCGATGCATTTTCCCTTGGATTGTAAAGAAATCCGGTAACATCTTTGAGGATGGGATGCTGTTCCCCTGTGACGAAGATAGTGCGTTTCCGGATTTCTTCGGGACGCGACAGCCGGAACCCGACAGCGGTGGCGACGTCATCCAATCCCGCATCGGAAAAGACCGATGGAGCGCCAAGCCAGATTAGGAACCGACCGTCTTTGAGGAATGTGCTGCGGATTTTTTTCAACTCCTCCGGGGGCATGGAGGCGAGGCAGGTCATCAACATGATTTTCGGCGCCTTGAAATCAGGATGCCAAAGGTCGCCGGGCAGATATGCGTCAAATCTGGTCTGGCTCAGCCACAATGCGTGCGAAACATTTCGGCTCCAGGTCTCGGAAACCTGTTCCGCATTCCCGTTCTGACAGAAGAAATTGCAGAATTTTTCGCCGCAGATCCAGGCGATCCGGTCATCGTCAAGTTTTTCTCCCGGCGCCTCGGCGATGATGTCGGCTGCCTGTTTCCATGCGGCCATCGCTTCGGGCGTATCATACCAGAAACGTCCCATGACGCAGGCGTGGAACATTCCACCCCAGGCAGCGGAATATCCGGCGCAAAGTTTGAGAATCTCCCCGAATGTCCGATAATCATGGGTTGCCTGCCAGTTATGGCTGCGGTAATTCCTTTCGACGAGCGGCGGCTGTTTCGGATTGCGGATATCCAGTTCCGTAATGACCAGCTTTTTATGAAGCCGCATGGAACCGGTATAAGCCTTGAGTCCGATGGGGAAGAGACACTCGTCTCGTTCTCGTCCGTATGCAGGAAGAGAAAGCAGAAAATCGCAATATGGATCCTGGATGATCTCGGCCATATTGGAGCGTCCCCGTCCGTAAAAACTGCTGCCGGGAAGCGCCATGGCATTGTCATATCCGCCGACGAGCAGCCGCGGAGCGCCTTTTTTGACCCCTGCGCGGAAAGCCGTTTTCAATTTCATGCAGTCATGCGAAACAAACTCCTTGTAATCGCTTTCCGGACTAGGGCCGGTTTCCGAATAAACCACCTTGCGTGGTGATTCGATCTGCTCTTTCGTTGGAACCCGGATATCCTGCCAGGAGGCGATATTTTGCTTCCATGCCGCGGAGAGGTTTTCCAGTGTTCCATATTTTTTTCGCAGAAAATCCTGAAATGCGGGGCGGGTGAGCGGTGACATATCCGGTCCCGGAGGGGCACGAAACTGGGCGTCGTCCCCGCCCGTCACATAAACTCCTGCTACAGCTTTTGCGGCATCGGTTTTCTCAAATTCCCGAAAAAGTTTTTCCAGCACGGCTGCGAGGTCCCGCCTGTATTTTTCCGAATGAATCGAGGCGGTCCAGGATTCACCCCGCTTTTCAGGGAAAAGGGCGGAACTGCGGGTGGTGACGGCACAGCTTCTCATGATGACCGGATTCCCATCGGCTGCAAGTTGCAGTTCGCCGGGGTTTTCCTTGAGCCATCTGGCGGTGGGACAGACATAAATATTCAGAATCACATAGGCGTCTGGAGCTTCGCGCAGAACCCTGAAGACCGCCTTTTCCAGCGCTGAAAGATCGAACGAGTCGTCTTCCAGCCAAATCTGGTTGTAATCA
>JAFRLP010000459.1 GCA_017431185.1 Victivallales bacterium
CAGAACCTGACCGTCTTCCAGACCGCCTTGGGCGTAGTCAAATAACCCCTGACGGAGACTCATCATGCCCCTGTTGGAATGCGAGCATCTCTCCCTGGGCTACCCAGGAAATCTTCTGGTGAAAGACCTCTCCTTCTCCCTGGAGGCGGGACAATGCCTCTGCATTCTGGGAGAGAACGGCGTCGGAAAATCCACTCTGGTACGCACTCTGCTCCACCTTCAGCCCCCCTTGGGCGGCACCATCCGCCTGGGGGAGGATTTGAGCCCGTCGGACATCGGGTACCTGCCACAGCAGAACGCCGTCCAAAGAGACTTTCCCGCCACCGTACTGGAGGTGGCGCTGTCAGGATGCCAGGGGCACTGCAGATGGCGTCCCTTCTACGGTCGGACTGAACGCGAACTGGCGCGGCGTAGCCTCGCCCGCCTGGGGCTGGCCGGTCTCGAACAGCGCTGTTTCCGCGAACTGTCGGGCGGTCAGAGGCAACGGGTACTGCTGGCGCGCGCATTATGCGCCGGCAGTCGAATGTTGTTGCTGGACGAGCCAGCCGCTGGCCTTGACCCTGGTATGCAAGCGGAACTCTACCGCCTCATCAGCAGCCTGTACCACCAGGACAACATGGGCGTGCTCATGGTCTCCCATGACCTCCACGAGGCAGTGGAGCACGCCACTCACATCCTGCACCTTTCCACCACACCATTCTGGGGCACACGCCAAGAATACCTGGCCACTCCCCTGGGACAAAGCTTCCCCAAAGGCAATCAGAAGAGTGCACCAAAGGAGAAACAGCCATGATGTCCTCCCTGCAAATGTACCTATCCTACCCCTTTGTGCAACATGCGCTGATAGCAGGGGTGCTCATCGCGCTCTGCTCCTCATTGCTAGGCGTCACACTCGTGCTCAAGCGGTTCTCCCTGATTGGAGACGGACTATCGCATGTCGCCTTCGGCGCATTGGCGATAGCCACGGTGCTTCGCCTGGGGGCACCCATGCTCTTTGTGCTGCCAGCCACCATTCTATGCGCCATCGCCCTGCTGTGCGCCAGCCAGAGCTCACGCATTCGGGGCGACGCATCCATCGCGATGCTCTCCGTGGGTTCCCTGGCCATCGGCTATCTGCTCCTCAACCTCTTTGGCTCCTCCGCCAATCTGTCAGGAGACGTGTGCAGCACCCTTTTCGGCTCCACCTCCATCCTCACCCTCTCCAAACTGGATGTGTGGCTCTGCGTTCTTCTCTCCGCCACCGTGGTCATATTCTTCACCCTGTTCTACGAGCGAATATTCGCCGTCACCTTCGACGAAACCTTCGCCCGCGCCTGTGGTGTCCATACAGGTTTCTGCAACCTGCTACTGGCTGCGGTGGTGGCGGTCATCATCGTGCTGGCGATGAATCTCGTCGGCTCCCTGCTGATTTCCGCGCTCATCGTCTTTCCCGCCCTGGCTGCCATGCGCGTCTGCCAAAGTTTTCTCGGCGTAACCATCTGCGCTGCCATGCTCTCCATGGCCTGCGCACTGACTGGCCTGCTGACGGCAATTCTCTGCGGCACTCCCGTCGGCTCCACCATTGTTGCCGCCGATATGGTCGCCTTCCTCCTCTGCGCCTTGCTGGGCACACTTCTTCCCCGCCTTCGGCTGAGAAAACTCCTGCCGACCGTCTCCCTGGCGCTACTGCTCCTGCCCTGCCACTCGTGCAGCCAGTCCCAACCATCCACCGACACCAAGGAGACATCGGCCATTGCCGCCACACCCGTCGATCTTGACCTTACCCAAGTCAATCCGATGATGGTCTATACCCAAGTGTTCTACATGATGCAGAAGCCCCAGGATTACGCCAACCAGTCCATTCGAATCCAGGGAATCTGCACCATCACAGAAGACAGCCACACCCGCCAGAAGGTCACCAACTGCAACATTTCGGACGCCACAGGATGCTGCGCCAAGATGATTCCCTTCCGTCTGGCCAATCCCAATGCCATACTCCCACGCGAAGGAAGCACCATCACTGTCGTGGGCAGATTCGAGGTCATCACCGAGGGCGGAAAGAGTTTCGGATTATTGACCGACGCCACCCTAGAATAAAGAGTTGTTATTCCTGTTCAGAGAGCGGCGGTGTCCACACCCCATCATTTCAAAAACGCCAAAACCGCCTCGCCCACCTGGCGATGCCAGGTCGCACTGGAGTAGTTGTGGTTGGCCTTCTCAATGGAGAGGAAACGCACAGGCAGATTCCTCTCACGGGCATAATCGCCAAAATACCTGCGGGCAGCCTCGGCATCTGGATCCCCTGTCCCGTAAACCATCAGCACTGGCAGGTCAGGGCGAAGCGCGGCCAGATGACGCCGAGGCGCCTTGCCCGTGTCCGACAGGCGGCTTTCATGCGCAGAGGCGCGGGAGGATTGCCCCAGACCACGCCCATGAGTGTTGGACTTCGCATCGCCAGAGGCCATCTCTCCCTCATGCCGACGACTCTCGCCACGTTTGAGAAAGGGATGCAGAAGCACACCGAGGACTCGCCCCAGACTGGCCTCCCCTCGGAACAGCCGCAGCCAGGTCTGCCAACTGCAAGCCTTGGCCAGGTAGGATTGCAGCAGATGGCGGAAGCGCCCGACATTACGCCCAAATGAGTCGCCGTCGGAGAACGGATAGACCGAGAGCATCACGAGGGAATCGACCTGCGGCAGCCGGTCCAGAGAGCCGATGGCGACATTCCCGCCCGAGCACATTCCCAGGATAGTGGTCCTGGCCAGGCCAGTGAGCCGTCGCAGTTCCGCCTCCGCCCCGCACAAATCGGCGGACATCGTGGCCAGCGTGGACTCCAGACCATCTCCGCCGCTTTCGCCCCGTCCCCGGAAATCGAAGCGCAAGGTGGCACAGCCGTCAGCGGCAAGGCAACGCGCCAGATGCACCAACACGCCCGCCGGACCGCAGCGATGCCCGCTCCAGCCGTGGGAAAGCAGCACGGCGCACCGCGCCGCGCCGTCCGCAGGCATAGCCAGAATCCCCGCCAGCATCGTGCCCTCAACAGCAAAGGTGACACACCTCTCCCTCACGCCAGGACAGGGCGAGCAAGTCTCAGACAACCGCTCCTGACTCATGGCTTCACCTCCGAAATGGGCGGAGGAGGAGGCGGCAGCCCTGGCGTCTCCTCGTTTCTCCTGGGGGGGTAGTGTCTTTTCAGGAACTCGGTCTGCTGCGCCAAAGCCCTCTTGGCTGGCTGGGAGTCCGTGTAAAGCACAAAATTGTGCCCGCCCCTGGGAACCACCTCATAATGAAATGCCTTGCCCAGGCGGCGCAAGGCCAGGCAGAGGTCGTCGTGGCTCCGGTGGAACACGCTGCCCTCGTAGGCCCCGCCAATGAACAGCAGCAGGGGACATTGAAGCATGTCCGCATTCAGGACAATGCTGCGCTTCTTCAGCCCCGCCAGTTGGTCAGGGACAGGCTGGTTGCAGTAATCCTCCCAGGAGAGCCAGTTGTTGGCCCAACGCCGCATGCGGTCAAAGCAGTAACGCTGGGGATTGACCAGCCAGGCGTCGTAACTGACCACAGCCTTGGCCTTCGCGCCTGCCCTGGCGCAGGTGAGCAACCCGACGCCAGCGCCGAAACTGTGACCGACCATCGCAAACTCGTCCCGCCGCACAAAGGGAAGTTTCCAGGCAGCGGAGAGCATCGCCAGACAGTCATCCACCTCGCCATCCAGGTTCTCGATTTCGCCCTCGCAGCGGTATCGTGCAAAGCGGCTGCCCAGAGGTTCCTGGAACAGCGGTTCGCCACGCATGGCGGGACCGATGACCACATACCCCTGGCTGACCAAATCCGCCAGCCACCCCAGGAACATGCCAGGCACGCCAAAGGCGGCGCCGTGGCAGTAGAGCACCAGAGGATAGCCGTCGGGCGGCGCCTTCTCCTTTGGATACATCAGCACGCCGTACTGCTTGAGCCCCGCGACCTCCCAGCGCACCACCTGACACGCCACGTCGGGATGCCCGGGCGCGCGCAGCCCCTCCAGCAGGGCAAACGTGCTGTCCGGCCACTTTCCCCACTGCACAGGCGGCAGGGGACGGCATGACCGGCAGGCCGGCAACGCCTCCCGCCACAGGCGCATTGCCTCCTGCTGTCGCCCCTGACGCACCGCCAGATGCCCGTCAAACCAGGCCTGCAGCGGCACGGCCACATCCATGCCCGACAAAAAAGGCTCCTTCATCGCCTGAAGCAACTCGGACTCCTCCGCGGTCATGGCGGCACTTTCCAGTCCCTCCAAACCAGGACGAACCGTGTCCCCTGCGAACAGCACGACGGCAAAACTCAAAAAGCAGATGATTTTCTTCATGGGACATCACATAACTTCTATAAAACATCGGGGTGTACCGACGGCGTCCCCGCCGTGGGTACTCTCATCTCCAAAACTCCAGAACTCCCAGCAGCGAAAGCAACAGTGAATTGCTTTCGCCGCGTGGGGTTTCGGAGCATTGGAGTTCAAGGCAACAGATGCCAGAACCTTCCTCTCCCCACCTCCTATGAAACACCCAGGTGTGCCGGCGGCGAAGACGCCGCCGCTGCCATTACGCGCTGGCAGAACTCAACCACGGGTTCCAGAACAGCATTCGACTCAAAGTACTCGACCTGCCCCCAGAAGGGCTTGTCGGCTATCAGACGGGCGTCGCACCGTGCGCAGTATGGCTGCCAGGCAGGTGGGAACGACTTGGCGCCGGTGACGCGCAGCAACAGCGTTCGCCCACCGTCAGGGAGTCTCTCCGGCGCGATGCGGACTTGACGCAGTTGTCCAGCCAGCGCATCCGACACCAGAAGTCCGCCGAAATCGCGCACTCCTTCAGGCGTGGTTCCCGCTGGCGCCCCCTGTCCCATCGCCTCCTTGATTTTCTGGCGACGCTCCCAATCGGCCAGCAACTCCTCGCCTGACCATATCGGTTCGCACAGCGCCAGCCTCGTCACCCCAGGCAGTTTGGCCGCCAGCAACGCCCCTGCACGGAAAGCGCAGACGCATGTCGGCGCTCCCTCCCCTGCCCCGTCAATCATCGACAGGGCGGCGGCGGCCTCCGAATGCCAATGCTCCCAAGTCGCCTCGTCATGCCCCCCCGCGCTGTCCCCCGTGCCACTGAGGTCAAAGCGCAAAACGGCGCACCCCCGCTCCGCCAATGCCCTGGCCAGACGCACCATCATTCGGTAGGAGCAACGTTTCTCCTCCCCGAACGGCTCGCAAAGCAGAACCGCCAGACGTGGCTTTCCCTCTGGCTTGTACAGCCCCGCATGGATGGCACGCCCTTCCACCTCAAAGTATCCGAATATTTCCTTCATCAAATCACCAGACATTGCTCCAACTGCCAGTAGTGTCCGTGGAGCGCCAGCAGCTTCATCCGTGTTCCCTGCTCGACGATGCGCCCCTGCACCAGCTTCAAAATGGTGTTCGCTTCACGGATTGTGGAGAGGCGGTGGGCAATGACCTGACCAGTCCGCCCCCGCGTCAAATGAAGCATCACCCGTTGAACAACCAGCTCGCTGCGTTTCATAGGAAGAAATTCAATCGTATTTCTCGGTTTTCAAGTCCTTTGACATCACTATTGGTTATGAAGAGTCATCTTCTTCCAACCCTCGATTCGCCCTTTGCTTGAGTCAAAGTTCACGCCAATCATACGGATGGGCAGGCTGGCGGACTGAAATTTCTCATAGTAATGGCGGTCCACAATCTGACTGACCGCCCTCTTCGCGCCCTTGTTCAATTTAAACTCAAAGATGTAGATTGACTTCGCGGTGCGGATGTATGCATCGATACGGCCCTCGCTGGTGCGGGACTCAGCATCAATGACGCAGCCAAGAAGAAGGAAGGTGATGAAAAAAATCGTTTGATAGTAATATTCGTCTTTCCCGCGAATGTCGTAGGGAATGCTTGCGAAATAGGCTTGAAGCGTCCGCATGAACAACTCCACGTCATCACCTTGGATTGCGGTCGTGAGCGAAAAGACGATGGAGGACATTGCCGCGTCTTTATAGCCGCTGTAGTAGGCCAGCAACTGGGTGTTGAAAGACTGCTCGACTTCATAGTCGGGAAAGCCCAGGCGGTACATGCTTGAGTCCATGGGGCCGGGCAGGACATCCTTGATGGTAAGGTAACCTGTCTGCCAGAGCAACCCGAGAGGATCGATGTTTTCAATGTCGTATGCTCCAAAGGCCTGGGATGACACAGGTGCAGCAAGAGCACGCTCGAAATTGAAACGGGTTGTCTTGGCCAGCTCAAAAAGCACCGTGGGCTCGCCGGTCGTGCCCCAATAATTGTCAAACTCGTGGTTTTTCTCGAAGAAAGTGGAGATGGAGACCGGATTGCAGACGTGGATGTCCGCCTTTGAAAAGCGATAGCCATCGTACCAGACAAGGAGCCGCTTCATCAATTCGTCTGTGGAGATTCTCTTGTCTTTGGCAGCCACGGCAATCCGCTCTGCGTAATAATGCCTCACCTCCGCCTCCGTAAAACCCAACATTGCCGCGTAGCCGACGTCCAGCGTGAGGTCTGTCAGGTTGTTCAGTTCAGAAAACAGCGACACATGGCAGAACTTGCTTACGCCAGTCACAAACGCCAGCCGCGTGAACTTCTCCCCTCTTTTTATGTTCGAGTAGAATCCCTTCAAAACCTTCAGTATTCTCTGGCACTGCAAAGGATTCGAGATGTTGCTCAATATGGGCTTGTCGTATTCATCCACCAGAATCACGACCTTCTTCTTCACAGACGAGTTGGCCGCATCCTGGATCAGATATTCGAATTGCTTGCCAAGACTACGCCCACGGCGGGGAATTCCCAATGCGCGGGACAATTCGTCCAACTCATCCTGCAGGAACTCCCGCACATCCTTGGCCGTCTCCAGGTTGCTGTTGGAGAAATCTATATGGATGACAGGGTATGGTTCCCATTCGTAGGGCTTGCCATCAATGGCAAGTCCCTTGAACAGCGCCTTCTTGCCTTCGAAAATGGCCTCCAAGGTCGAAAGCAGCAATGACTTCCCGAAGCGCCGGGGACGCGACAGAAAATACATCCCCTTGGTGGGCCGAACCAATTGCCAGATGTACTCCGTCTTGTCAACATAGAGGAAATTGCCCTGTATCAAATCCTCGAAAGTATAAACACTGGTTGTCAAATCCTGTTCCATACGGTTCATCCTGTTGGCAAGTGCATTTGTCTCACATGCCCATCTGTCACCAATTCCATTTGTCATCTGCTCTTTTCTTTAATGTAGTCCGTAATTGCTTTTTTTCCCTCTGACACACCTGTAATTTCTCCTGTGAAAACTTTTTTCCCAAGAAGAAAATGACGTCGCCCAGCCACTCCAACCGAAGCGGCAGATTCTGGTGAATATTGACAGAGGAGTCGGCATACTACGAATGAATGACAGTTTATTTTTTCGGTGTCACATAATTTACTGCGACCAATGAACATTGTCAAGAGTATTTCATCCTACCGCCTGTATAAAAACGGCCACAACGACAACGTAATAAAAAATCCAATTCAGCATCTTCTTAACAATTACAAAAAAAAGATAATGGTTGCGATTTGAAATCGCTAAAAATGCAGGTACATTTAATATGCCAGCGAAACAGAGGCATACCTAGTTGGGACGTACCCTGCCGAAAGATTGTCAGTGCCTTGACCAAGCAAAATTTTGGACAGATGCCTCAAAAATCGCCACGGGACAAGGCATAGTCAGATTGTGCTTAGCAAGCTTTGCTTGAACAAAGGAAATGCCTTGAAAATAATGATGGGTGGAGGCAAAGCACCCAACAAGAAAAAGAGATGGAAAACTTTGATGTCCTAGTTGCGGGGGCTGGTATTTGGGGGTGTACGTTAGCACGCCGTCTGGCTGAAATAGGATATCGGGTGCTTGTTCTAGAAGCACGTCCTGTTGTTGGTGGAAACGTGCGTTGTGAAATAGATCCCGAAACTGGTATTGAAATTCACACGTATGGCTCACATATTTTCCATACTCATTTTCCTGAAGTTTGGGAGTTCATTAACCGTTTTGTGTCATTCAACGGTTACCAGCACAAAGTGCTGGCATTTTATCAGGGGAAGACTTATTTCTTGCCATTGGGCCTTTCGCTGATAAACAAGTTCTTCAACGCGGAATTAAAGCCCGGCGAAGTTGATAATTTTTTACAAAACAAATCACACAGAGAAGAACTTTTCAATGCCTTTTTTTTAGGATATTCTTGCAAGCAATGGGGAAAGCCTCCAGAAGACATCGATTCATCTATCATTAAACGCATTCCTGTGCGCTCAAATTATGATGTAAATTATTTTAATGACTACTGGCAGGGAATACCTTCCACTGGATATAACTCTTTTTTTAGACAATTGCTTGCCCATAATAACATCAAGGTTCAATGTGGTAAAGAGTTCACTCTGGAGTCAGAATTGTCACGAAAATGCACTTCCGAAAACATCCCTGTTTATTATTCTGGACCGATTGACAAACTTTTCAATTATAAATTCGGATCGCTTTCTTGGCGAAGCCTGCGCTTTGAACAAGAAAAACTTGACATAGAAGATTTTCAAGGAACAAGTGTTATCAATTACACTGAAATTTCAGTGCCCTATACACGCATTCATGAATTTAAACATTTCCATCCTGAAAAGAAAGATATTATGTGCCTGAAAAAAACGATTATCATGCGCGAGTATCCCAAAGCGTGGACATTAGGTGAGGAACCCTTTTATCCTATCCAGGATTCTGTATCAAAGGCACTTTTTGCACGCTACACGGAGGAAGCTCATCGTTGCTACCCCAATCTTACCCTAGGTGGCCGTCTAGGTGCCTACAAGTATTATGATATGGACCAAACAATGAAAGCAGCTCTTGACATAGCATTATGAGCAAAATACTTTCCATCATTGTCCCTTCCTATAACATGGAGAGATACCTGCCAAAATGCCTTGGTAGCCTCATAGTTGACGAACAGGATCTTCTTCGGAAGTTGGATGTAATTGTCGTTAATGATGGAAGCAACGACCGCACTAGTGAAATCGCTCATGTTTTCGCGAAGAAATACCCCAATGTTTTCCGTGTAATAGATAAGACTAATGGCAATTATGGCAGCTGTGTCAATGTGGGGCTAAAGAATCTAAAGGGTGAATTTGTGAAAGTTCTGGATGCAGATGATTGTGTCAATACGTCTGCATTCAAGAATCTCTTGCGGACAATAGATTGCTGCGAAAAAGACGTGGATCTGGTTGTCACAGAATTCTATTACGTCGCTCCTGATGGACATAAGATTCAAAAAAGTATATTCAGTTTATCTGATAATAAGATATTTACTTTGAACTCATGCTTGGCGTCGCGAAATGATTTGTCTCTTCATGCCATAGCCTATCGCAGTAATATATTCAAGCATTTTAAATATCAACAGACAGAACAAATATCCTATACTGATTTGGAATGGCGCATTCTTCCTATGGCTTATGTTCGTAAAGGAAAATACATTTCCGATGCGGTGTATCACTATCTAATTGGAAGAGATGGTCAAACAGTCAATGAACAAAGATACAACCGTAATTTTCACATGATTAGTACCATTGCACTTAAGTTAGCGCAAGAATGGAACGTCATATCTTCGAGCGGAGAAAAGACATCATTAAAGTACGTTCACCATGAGATATACAACTTGCTTGGATTGGTTTATTCTGCGAATTTATTCATGTACTGGTTAAAAGGTGGTTATCCGTTTCCAAATGATAACATAGACTATTTTGAATCAAAGTTGCAAGAGATTTCTCCAATTTTATACGATGAAATTGCAAATTGGGTTCTCCCATCGAGATTTTTTCATTGCTATCCTGTACGTTCCTATAGGAAATGGCATACTCGCTATACACCATCCCTTATATTTTACAGCCTGTACTATTGGCTTGTCGCGCATTTGAGGCAGAAATAAAACAGTTCTTACCCGACTGTATCAATTGAGCTTGAACAATTTACAATATTTTTCAAAGCGTTCTTTTTCTTCTCGCCACAATGTATATTTGAACGCACCAGAGGTATTCCATGGTTTATCAGGGCCAGCAAGATGGTAAATAGCAACTTTTTGCTTCTGGTAGAATGTCACACTCATCTTGTGGATTTCTGCCAGTTGCAAGTCTGTAAGCATACCATCTGAACTCACTTTCGGCATCGAATTGTATTTAGGAGGGAGGAAACTCATTTTGTCAGCAAATAAAATATTTAGAATATCCTGCTCATGATAAGCAAGATGGGGGGATTCAAAAGCCATCTTCTCCAAATCCGGTATGCAGTTATTATCTCTCATGTATTTCAGATTCAAAAGCATAACGCCTGCATTTATATAGTCGTGCGAATGTGACAATGGAAAAATAGTGCGTTGGAAATAAGGCGAGTGAATGACAGCGGCATCACGGACAGCCGCCAAAGGTGAATTATCCAATGGCCATTCTTGCAATTCATGAAGATCGCCTTGGATGAGGACATCGCAATCCAAAAATAGCAATCTGTCTAAATCAGGGAAAAAATTCGGAAGGGCGAATTTCAATAGAGTGGTCTTGGAAAGGTGGCTTCCACTTCTTTCCGTGAAAGGCAGTTGAGACTCAGGGACGGTTTGAATCCCAGCATGAGGGAATAAGCATGTTGCATATTGTTTTTGTTCCTCGCTGCAGGACGAAAGCAAAAAATAGATTTGATAAGGAGTGTCCTGATGTTCAACCAGTGTCCATGCCGCAAGAAGCATTGTGTCAAAGTAAGACTTGTCTGTGATAAATGCCACAGGAAATGCGTTTTTTTCCGGCTTTTTGTTAATTTTCTTCACAGTGTCCGCAATTTCCTCATCCTTCACATCCATGCATTGCTGTTTCATTAGCCAATCTATTTTCTCCTCAATCGACAAAAGTCGTTTTTGCATTTCTAGAAGACCGGAACGTTGTGCAAAACTAGTAACGAGCCGTTGTTTGATTTTCTGAAAGATTGACATCATTATCATTCCTTAAACTTCAGAGTTTCTTGTAGCATTGACATTGTAGGTGGAGCAAGGCAGGACATTCGACAGGAAGACGGCAGCCAAAAGACCAAGAAGCGGCATGACATATAGTGTGAAACGGCCGTCATTGTCATTGAAAGTCAACATGACTACCAATGTATGGGCGACAATCATGGCTATGGCTGCTTGACAGATGGGATGCCTGTAGTAACGCATAGCCCCAGCGACAGCAAGAATGAAGAGGGGAAGATAGAGTACTAGCAGGAAGGCATTGTGTATTCCGGAATATCCAGGGCGAATTTTAAGAAACATCATGGCAGCACGTTTGATTGCCAGCCATGAACAAGCAACTGGATGCCTTACGATATACCCCAAGGCAGTAATATAATCTTGTTTAGCAGGAGGGGACGGCATTTTGACGCGCCAAAGCGGTTCACACCAGACGACCTCGCCCGCATAGAGTTTGACGACAGGGCTTTGCTCTTCAATTCCGCGTCTGGCGTTACCCAGACCAAAGGCACATCCCAAAAAGAGAAGAATGGTGGCAATGCAGAGCAAGATGCGCCAACGGCATTTCAGAGGTAAGCGAAGACTCCAAAAAAGCGCGGCTGCTGGCAGGAGAATCCAACCTGTTGGGCGTAATGTTGCACAAAGAAACAAGAGGACAAAGCAGATTGCATAGCGCCACGGATGCTGGGAATCGGGAAGAAGGAGAAGCCATGTTGCAAAACATACAGCGGCTGTGTATGGAGTGTCCGTGCTTACAAAACATGTCCAAGCCGTCAGTTCCGCATTCAGCACGAAAAAGAGCCCCGTAAGGAGAGCAGCATGTTGATTGACGAGACGATTGGCTAGAAGCATGACAACCAACAACGAAGCAAGCTGGAGAATAACCTGAAGGGCAATCACCCCCGTTAAGCCAATGCCAGCACGCAGACAAACAGTCACCACCCAGATATAGCCACGATAACTGGGTTGCTCATCTTCCAGTGGTTCTCCTACCAAGAGGTGTTCTGCACCACGAAGATATCGTGCGCTATCCTGGCAAAAACGGATACCTTCTGGAACTGTAGTACGCCATTTCTCCATGTTTTGTGCGCCGCTGGCGGGAAAAATTCCTGGATGTGTCAGCAGCAACATAGCCAATGCCAGAACAAGGATGGAATATAATGCATAGCCACACCAGAACGGCAGAAGGTGTTCTCCTCGGATATGATGTAAAAACATTGACATTCTTCGTTTCATTCTATTTTCCTTGCTGCTTAAAAAATGGTTGGCAGGCTTCCCATACATCAGCGACAGTGTGTGTTAGAATGCAAGGAGTGGAAAGAGGGCAAGCCATGCACAAGCATCCCTCGCAGGGTGGGTGTGGGAGCAAAATGGCATGGTCTGTCCCGTATGGTTCCCAGACTCCCGGCGGATTCCGAGCTGAAAAAATGCAAACACATTTCAAGCCCACCGACACGGCCAGATGCATTACCCCTGTGTCATTTCCAACGTAAAAGCTGCAACGACGCAATACCTCTGCCGAAACCCCAACTGTTGCCGTCACAATCGTCCCTTCAAATTTTCCACGTACTCTCTCCATCGCCTCCACATCCCCAGGGCCTCCAAATAAAACCAGATAACCACCTGCATCCGACAGACGGCGAGCCAACTCCTCAAACCTCTCCAAGGGCCAGCGCTGCGAAGAACGATTTCCACCTACCGCCATCGCCACCAACACACGCCCCTTTGGAAACTTTCGCGTAAATTTATCTGCCTCCCGTGCATAGTCCTCTCGCTTTGGCAATGTAAAATTCCCACAATCCATGCACGGAATCTCAACTCCCAACGGAGACAGCAACCCCAACAGTTCGTCCGCTGCCTTTGGCAGATGCTCTCCCTGCAAAATCGATGACGGAGCCAGAATCTGACGTGCCCCCGCCATCCGCAGAAACAACACCATATTCCGCAACAACGCCTTTTCCAAAGGCGGAGCCGCTGGTATCCCCACAATTCCAATTTCCACTCCATGACGGCGCAACTGCCACGCCAACTTCAAGCGCATTCCATGACGCTTTAGCCAGCCGCCCTCCACAGGAAACGACAGAAAATCATCTACCAAACCGCGCCCTTCCAGAATTGCACGCGCCCCCACAAACTGCCCAGTCTCTTCTGCCTGACTCAACAATAGAATGCGAGCATGCGGATAATTGTCACGCAGCAAATGCAACATTGGAAGCATCACCAGACTGTCCCCCAACCGACAAAAACTAAACACCAAAATATTCATCGGATTCTCTCGATTATATTGCCTGTCCAGCCATCTCATGTTCAGGTCAACTCCTCATAGAGGGCCATATATTCGTCCATCTGGCGTTTTAAGGCAAACCGCTTCAGGGCATAATTTCGACACGTATCGGGACTGGGAGAATGGTGCAAAAGAGCAGCGACAGCCTTTGACAACGCAGTGACATCCCCTGCGGGGCACACCAGACCAACGCTTGAATCCAGCAGTTCAGGACTGGCGGTGCGGTCATAGGAAATGACAGGCGTGCCGCAGGCAAGGCTTTCGGCTGTTGTCAAACCAAAACTCTCCTCGTAAGAGAGATTCAGGGTCAAGGCCGCATGACAGTAAAGCCAGGCGAGGTGGCGTGGGCTGGCAATATGCGGGAGCGGAATGATTCGTGTGCCTGGAATCGGATGTTCAAGCCCCACCAAGGCAATTCGGCAATCTGACGGCAACATGGCATCCAGTTTGCAGTAATCAGCCAGTCCCTTGCGGTCATTCCAGTACATGGATACACCTAGCAGTATTCTTTTGCCCGTCAATTCAGGCACGTTCCAATCAAGAGAATCTGCCTGTGGCCTAAACACCTCGGTGTCCACGCCGTTGAGTATGACGCGACGTTCCACTGAACCTAAAAAAGACTTTGCCACCTGCTTTTCCATCCAACGAGAGACGGGCACCAGCACCATGCGCCCAAGCATCTCCGAGGTAAAAATGCGTTTCTTGGCTTTCCAGGAACCATGGGTGGCATCAAATAGCGATTTTGGGTACACGCCGTGGGAAGGGCAGTGGCCACACCCTTCGCGCCACCTGCGGCATCCTAGATAGTCAAAATGGGTACAGCGGCCAGTGAATGGC
>JAFRLP010000460.1 GCA_017431185.1 Victivallales bacterium
ATCCGCTGGCGAGACCGCTGTCGTCGCTCCATACGGCGGCCAGGGGAGTCCCATCCTCGCATTCCCACACGAAGCACCGGACTTTGGGACCGAAGGAGCAGTCCCCCAGGTATTGCCTCGGGTTCCCCAAAAGGACCCCTAGCGTGTTGATGGCCTTTGCGCCGGCACGGGAGGTCATATCGACATCAAGAAAGTCATTGTGGGTGTTGGCGACGGCGCTGGTGACGCAAATCATGCGCTGGTACTGTGTCAGCACGGTAAGGTAGTTGCGGGCGTAGTACGCGGCAGACATCCTTTCCGTCCAGCCAAGGTCATAGGTCATGGTGGAACGGATCGCATTCCGCTCCGCGGAGCTGGGACGGCACTCCCACAGTTCGGCGGAGTACGGATAGAAATGCATGAACTCCGGAAAGGCAATCCAGGCATTCTCCAGGTTGTGTCTCTTCAGCATGGCGAGCCACGCCGCATACTGGTGATGGAATTCCGTGGGGTCCTGTCCGCAATATGGGTGGCAGGACACCAGGGAGACTGGCCAGCGTTTTTCAAGCAGAGTCAAGACGCGGTCCATTTCGGCCACGCCTCCGCGCAACTGCATGTTGGCCGCCCCGACCTCAAATGGGTGTGCCTGGGGATACATGCTTTTCACAGCCTCGAAATATGCAATCACCATGTCGGCGTAATGCGGGTCCCCCTTGATTTCATCCGGCATTTCACTGCCAATCCCGTAGGCGAAACGACCTGGCAGCTTCTTCAGGACACTTTTGACCGCCTCCTGGAATTTCGCCTTGTACTCCTCATTCCAGCCGCCCAGAAGACGGTAGTCGCCAAGAAGTCCCCTCCCCTTGACCTTTTCGCTGATTGGGATGCCCTTGTCCGTCACGCCATAGTAAACGTGCCCCACCACCAGTTTGTCCGCCAGTTCAGGGAACCAGTGCCTGTATCGTGCGGGGGTGGCCCGCCCCACGCAGCCGCTGTCGAAGGCAAGGATACGGTATTTCCGGAGCAGGGCCATCACCTCGTCCGTGAAGACAGGGGTGTGCGCCAGGCAGCCGTATCCAACATGCTGCAGACGGCGCAGATACGATTCGGGGCAGTGGGCGACGGTTCCCCAGTGCCCGCCATAGCTTGGCGAGAAGACCCTTGCCGTCGCATGCTCGTTCTTCAGATAGGGCATCACGGAGAAGCGATAGAAGGTCACCTCCTTGCCGGCCCGCATTTCAATGGTATAGACTCCGTCGGCAAAACCCTGGCCAGGGATGTTCAGCCCAATCACAGGATACTCGCCTTTCCCGAAGTCAAATTCGTTCTCCTGGCCCAGGACAACCTCACGGTGGAAATTCCTGACGGTGAAGGAGACCTTGCCCTGGATGCGCTCCTTCAGCGTGGAAAGCTCAAAGGAGATTCTCTGGGCTTTGCCGCTCTCGAAAAAGCCGGCGCCGCCATCCGCGGGGGCCAGAAGCCGCGCTGACAGGGAAGGGGCGTCGAACTCTGTGGCCTGAGCGCCCTCCTCCAACTGAAAGCCATCGGCGACCCCTCCCGTGAAGGTGATGGAGGGCAGTTGGTAGCCGACCCCCTTCAAGGCATACGTGTACTCGAACCGCCGCCACTCGCCCTTCGTGTCATACTCCTGCCGCCTGGAAAAGGCGGGGGAGTACGGAACCTGCGTCTCCACCGCAATGGAAAACACCCCCTTCCCGTTCAGAAAAAAACTGAATGCGTAGGCGCCGGGATCGGAGGGGATGGAGGCAAGGCGATAGGAACCGGCCGGAAGCGCATGGCGCCCGAAGAGCGCCTTGCCCGTCGCCAATTCCAAATCCGCATACCCGCGAGGAAAGCACTGGTAGCCCCCATCCTTCAGGTATTTTTTCCCCTCCGCAAAGTAGGGATTGGGAATCAGGTTCCGACAATCGCCCTCGGGAAGGCAAAGGTCATCGGCGCGCTTGAAGTCCACGCCGCCCCTGACATGCCCAGCCGGCTCCCCATGCTCCAGAAAGTCAATGACGAAACGCTCCTCCTTTACGTCGTGAATTGTAAAATAGAAACTCCGCCGTTTGGCGTTCTCATGGAGAATTGAGGGCGCCTCGACCTCCACTTCACAGACTTTCCCGGCTCCGTTGTCCAGGTGGAAGCGGTGGTATTTCCACCTCTGCGGAAGTCCCTTCTCCTTCATGCGGCTCTGCACAGCCTGGTAGGTGATGCCGTCCCCCACCCTGAAATGAAACCCGTTCAAACTATGGTACGGGCGGCTCTCCATATATGCGTCGTCAGCCTCATTGCGGAACTGGATTTCCAGTTTTCCGTCCGGACGTATTTTCGCCGTCTGGCTCCATGCGCAGACCTTGTATTCGTCCGGTCCGGCGTCTTTGGGATGGCACGGGACAAGCCCCTTCAATGCAATGACCCCGTTCTTCTCGTCGATGACACGCTCGGTCACACACAGGCCGCCGCCGTCATACTCCTCTGCCAGCCTCATTTGCCCCACATTCGTCGCCAGCCACTTGGAGTAGGGAGAGGAGAAGGTGATGAACTGCTCGGCGACCTTCTGCTCCCCGGAGAAGACCGTGAAATTTCCCGCTCCGAGGAAGGCGACCCTTTTGCCACCAAAGACGAAGGAGGCATTCTTCGCATCCAAATAGGGTTTGGCATTCGCCGCCTTCGTAGCAGAGGCCCCCTTGACAAGGGGCGGAGCCAAAACAGGGGACGCCTCTCCGCCAACGGCGCCGACCGCCGCAGACACAAACACCAGCCAGAAAAATCTCCTTGCCACCAACATGCCATTCTCCTCTGGCCATCGGCCTTTATCCCGCGTATGCCGTCATGACCTTGCGAACCGCCTCGGCGGCCATCTCGACCATCTCCGCTGTGCCCAGAAGCATCTGGTGCCCGCAGACCAGGATCTGCTGCATCATCACCCTCTCGCTCACCGGCGTGTCCGTCAGGACAAACTTGTCTTCGGGGACGTTCCAGAGCGTCATCTTGTGCAACGGAGCACCCCAGCCGCCAAACAGGTTGTTGAACCCCTCCGCCGCCAGCGCCTTGTTCACCTCACTGCGCGTAATCCCTGCATGAAGTTCCTCCGGCTGCACCAGCATGGTGAAGAAATAGGCCCCGCGCTCATCGTCCTCGTAGGAGGATTTCTGCAGCCTGATTCCGGGCACGTCCTTGAGCAGTTTCTCAAACAAGGCGAGATTCGCCGTCCGCTTCGCAAAGACCTCCGGCTGGTGCCGAAGCTGGTCATAGATGATTGCCGCCTGGAAATCGGTGAAGCGATACTGGTGGCAGAGAAGGGACGCGTCCGGCTTAGTGCCCGGATGAAGCGGGGAGCTGCCAATGTGGGAGAGGCGGAATATCCTGTCAAACAACTCTTCGTCGTTGGTGGTGCAGCATCCCCCTTCGCCGGCGGTCATCAGCTTTGACAGCTGGAACGAGAAACTGCCGACCTGGCCGTGGCTGCCAATGCCGACCCCCTTCTGGCGTGAGCCATGGGCGTGCGCACTGTCCTCTATCACAAACAGATTGTGCCGCCTGGCAATCTCGGTAATCTTCGGCATGTCCGCCAGCGCGGAGAAGACGTGGACTGGAATCACGGCCTTCGTGCGGGGCGTGATAGCCGCCTCAAACGCCGCCGGACTCATGCACACGGTCTCGGGGTCAACGTCCACAAGCACCGGAGTCGCGCCGACATACAGGGGGGCCTCTGCGGTCGCAAGCCACGTGATGTCGGGGACAATCACCTCGTCCCCCGGACCGACTCCCAGCGCCAGCAGGGCGCATTCCAGCGTGGTCGTGCCGTTGCACATCCAAATGGAATATTTCGCGCCCTGGTACTTTGCGAATTCAGGCATGAGCAACTTCTCGTATTTGTCGCACAATCCCCACTTGCCGGAATCATAGACCTCAAGCAGCCTCTCTCTTGTTTCAGGATAGGGAATGGGCCAGGTCGGATAGAAATCCCTGATTGTCTTGTCTCCGAACACCGGCCTGCCACCATCAATCGCTAGTTTTTCCATTTTCTGACTCCTTGGTTGTTTTGCGATTTTGCTTTCCGCTTTGATTGCATTGTTCAAATTCTCGCTTATATTATATGCCTGAAACGCAGTTTTTTCAACCTTTCAAAATTGCTTTTAATGTTTAAATCTTGCTATTTTGAAATGGTCTTTCCCCCAAAATGCCCCGGCATGGCCCATTCAGGGTGTACACCCTGTACGGGCCGCACCAGCGCTCCCAAAGCCGAATTGGCGGAGACCAAGGCTGCCAAGATGAGCGGAGGATGAAAAATGATGACTTTCGACCCCACAATGCTTGCCGCGTTCGACAACGGAATCGAGAAAATCCACTGCAAGCACTCTCCAGGCAAGGTGCAGACCGACAACCGTCCGCCAGGGCTCCACCAGCATCGGGAAATCCTCTTTGTCCTTCAGGGTGAATGCGATTTCCCCCTGAACCGCAGGCTGATACCCGTCAGAGCAGGGCAGGTCGTGCTGATTGACAGTTGGCTCGCGCATTGCGCCAGGTACTCCCCTTCTGACCGCAATCTGCTTTGCCTCTGGTTCTACCTTTTCCTGTCCAGGCTGGTCACGGTGATTCACCGGGTCGATGCCTTCGGAAAAATCTCGGGCGCCACGGAGATGGTGGAATTCCCGTTCGACCTTTCCATGACCGTGAACCGACGCTGGGATGAACTGAATCATCTTCCGCCCGATGACGTTGCGGCCAATGTCAATCACTTCATGAACGCTCCCCTGCAAATGCTTCTGGATGAATATCGGCTGCGCTTCTGGAAGAAGGCACAGAACAATGGACGCCATGAGGACAGCCTGGATTTTGTCAGCGCCGTCCAGGGAATCATCGAGGCCAACAACGGACGTGGATGCTCCCTGGAGGAATTGGAGAAATTCACCGGATTCAGCAGATTCTACATTTCCCACGCTTTCAAAAAGACGCTCGGACTCACCATCGGTGAATACATCGACAGATGCCGCATGATTTTCCTGGAGTCCGCGCTAAAGCAGGGCCTAAGCCACAAGCAGGTCGCCTTTGAACTCGGTTTCTCCAGCTCCTCCTCCTTGTCAACCTGGTTCCGCAGATGTCGCCAACGGAAGAATAAAAGCCCCCGTCAATCGGAGTACATCAGCCAATAGTAGGTGAAATGGACACCATTCTTCCACGCCGAGGACGTGTCGCCAACCATCTGCGCAGGCTTGCGCGCATCCGCATGGCCATCCAGCCACCCAAAGTTGCCGAAGCCGAGATGCCGCTGGCTGGTCCTCTGGATGTCCGTGGTGATGTTCGGCCAAATGTCAACCATCTTCGACTGTCCTGCATCACCGCCGATTCCGTTGTCATTGATGTCGCCGAAAAGGACTTGGCTGCTGGCGCCCTTGTTCTTCAACTGACTGGTCTTTAGCCAATTCAGGCCAGGAAGACGATCCTTCTTGGCGGAGTAATTGGTAAATGGCATCCCGTATGTGTAGATGTTATACGTGCCGCCGTATTCATAGTTCTTTTCGAGGGACTGTGGAGTCCTCGCCGCCGGACAGTAGAAAACTCCCTTGTTCAGCCTTACCTGAACGTCCAAATCCGAGAGGAAATTACCGCTGGAACCATAGACTTTCGACGAATATCCCAAGTAGGGGGCAAGCTGATGCCTCCAGAAAATGCGGACTCCGCTGGCCAGGGGGTCCGATTTGACGATCCAGTCGTGGTTTTCCTCTGTGTAAAGCATAGACCCCTGCGTAATCGACCTCAAATTGCTGATGCAGCTGATGGCACGCGCCTTCTCCCGCGCCTTGCTCAACGCCGGCAACAGCATCGCGGCGAGTATGGCGATTATGGCTATCACTACAAGTAATTCAATTAAGGTGAAAAAACCTACTCTTTTTTTCATCTTTGTTTTCCTGTTTGAAGGTGAAACAAATTCTGCTTTCCAAACTTTGCTTTATTTTAAATTCATCTGTACCAAATGCAAATTTTCAATCTTGCTATTTGCTTTTAGTTTTTGCGTTTTCTTTTTTTTTGCACCTGTGTCAGTTTTTGTCACAGGTTCTGGTATATGTTATAAAGGTAATCGCAAAGACGTCGCGTTCTGGCGCCGCGGCTTGAACAACCGCTTTGCAATTGCTCTGCAAACTGTTGGCACCTAACCCGAACAAAGGAGAAGAAAACATGACCGACGAAGAAAAAAACATGGTTGACGAAAAAATCTCTGGCAAACTGAACAACGCCTTGCAGACCCCGCCAAGCGAAGAGAAAATCAACGAGTTGACCGCCAAGGAGAGCAAAGTCAAGGCCCTGTTCAAAAAACTGGGCGAGCACATCGATGACGTCAAACTGCTTTGGGACATGCTGCTTGACTACAAGAATGGACTGTACAAGGACGTTCCCTGGAAACTGATTGCCGGCGTCTTCTTCTTCACCTATCTCCTCCTCCCGCTTGATGTCATTCCCGACTTCATCCCCGTCGTCGGTTTTGCGGATGACATCGGCGTGCTCGGCCTGGTGCTGGCCGGCTTCACCTCCGACATCGCCGCCTACAAGAAATGGCGCGATGAACACAAGTCCCCCACCCAGATCGGCTAATTCCTTCACCTCTGTTCCCGCCAATCCAATGCCGCACACGGCCTTGGGTTGGCATTACCTCATCCCTGAATGACTATGCCTGAAGAACTCCCCGCACCACCGCAAGAACAAAATCCTGGCTGGATTCGCAGTCGCTGGACAATCCTCGCCAACTGGAAAAACAACCGGGGCAACGCCCTCTGGGCTGGACTGGAACTGCTCTGCGCCCCGTTGTCGCTCCTGACCGTCTGCGGACTGCTGGCGCGAATCGTCTGCACGCGTTTCCTCGGCCACCCGTTTCCTCCCGCCTGGAACAACGTCTTCCAGATTCTGCTGACGGCTGCCCTGGGCTACGGAACCAACTTCATCGCCATCGAAATGCTGTTCAAGCCCTTTGAGCCAGGCTCCAGGCACTGGCTGCGCTGGCTCACGCTCGGCTTGTGGAAGCAGGGGCTTGTCCCCAGCAACAAACCCCAAATCGCGGTGGAAATCGGTCGCCAGGTCGAACAGAAACTCCTGCCCACCGATCAAATCGTCGAGGAAATGGGCGGGTATCTCCTGCAGGCCATCGATGACGGCAAGGCCGCACAGACACTACGCACCGTCGTGAACACAGCCTTGGCGAACCACAAGACGGACATCCTCGCCTATCTGGAGGCACTCTTCACCGCCGAAATGGACAGGCAGTTCGACGTCCGCCTCACCCCCGCGAAGGTCAGGGATTTCCTGCTGAACGTGGGCATTCCCGCCATCAACCAGCCCCAAACCCGCACCGCCGCTGCCAGGAAAATCCTTGAGGAAATGGCCAGGATGTCCCCTGCGATTACCCAGATGTTCAAGCAGAAAACGGTGGATTGGATTGGCAATCTGGGACAGGGATTCATGACGAATATCCTCGCCTCCGTGGTTGACGGCATCCCCTGGACAAGCGTGGAGAGCCAAATCCGCGAAACCATCCAGTCGGAGAAAAGCCGAACCATGCTGGAGGAACGCCTGGCCGACGCCCCTGAGGTGCTTCGGGAATGGCTGGACACCCCGGAGGGACAGGAGCGCCTGAAGGAGTGCAGCAGCCAGTTCAAGGGACGGATGCGCGGCTACCTGCTGGAGATTTTCCGCGAATACGTCCCATCCCTTCTGGAGCAGATGGAGCACAGCGACTCCCTCTGGGCGCAGATAGAGCATGAACTCCTGCCATCCCTGAAGCCGCACCTGGAAAGGCTCCTCCAGACCCAAGGCAAAGCCTGGCTGGCCGAAAACCTCAAATTGGGAGCACGGGTCACCCAGGCCATCGAACGCCAGGACATCCGTCAATTCTACAACATGATCAACGAACTGTCCGCCAAGCACCTCGGAGCCATCCAGGTCCTGGGCTATATCCTTGGCGCACTGGTCGGCCTTGTCCAATTGCTGTAGCGCCGCATAGGGCGGCCATTGCCCCTTCAGAAATCCACGTCCTCGGGCATGTGCTGACAGGAACAGCCGGCGTCGCAGGTGACGATTTCCCCCGTCATGTTGGCGCTCTCCCCGCTGGCAAGAAATGCCACCACGTTGGCGATGTCCTCTCCGCTGGCCTCATGGCGCAGCGGGCAGTTCATGCGGCGGCGCTCCTTGACCTCTTCAGGCAGGACATCCCACCGTTCCGTGTAAATATAGCCAGGCGCACAGGCGTTCACCCGTATTCCCAGCGGCCCGAGGTCCAGTGCAATCGCCCGCACCATTGAATTGATCGCGCCTTTGCTGGCGCAGTATGCAGTCCGGTTGCGGATGGCGCGCATGGCGGTGTTGGAGGAGAGAAACACCACCGTGCCGCGTTCAGGCTGCTTCAGGAAAAAGCGGTTGACCGCCTGCTGCGTGACCTGAAAACCACCGCGGACATTGACTCCCAGGACCTCCATCAGATACTCTGGCTCCATTTCCGTGAAAGGTTTCCCGATGCCCTGATGCGCGGCGTTATTGACCAGAATGTCCAGACGTCCGGCCTCTTTCCCGATGAGGTCAAAAAGATTGTCAACCTGCGCGGACTCGGAGACATTGCAGGGAATGCAGCGGACGTCAGGGCATCCGCGCTCTTTCAGAGCAGCCGCTCCCTTCGCGGTGGATTCCGAAGTGGAACCGCACATGAAGACACGTGCGCCCTCCTTCGCGAACTTCTCCACTATCGCAAGACCTGTATTGCGGTTGCCGCCTGTCACCAGCACGACTTTTCCTTGAAAACGGTTCATCTCAGTCATTCTCCATTTCGTAGTATTTGACGGCATCGGGGGGGCGGATGTCGGTCAGCGTTCCCTTGTAATGCCGCAGTTCAGTCCGTATGTAGGGATGCTTCAGAAGCTCAGCCTCGTCGAGTTCGATTCCCAGTCCGGGACGTTCCGGAATCACCATGCGGCCATTGCGCATGACCAGCCGCTCATCGCAGATTTCCCTGCGCCACGGCACGTCGGTCATCATCATTTCCAGCATCACGAAATTCGGCACGCACGCCGCCAGTTGAAGCGTCGCGGCGTTCGCCACGGGGCCGGACGGGTTATGCGGGCAAAATCCGATGTGCCTTGACTCCGCCTCCGCGCCAAGCATCCGCATCTCCATGATTCCGCCCGCATGCGAGATGTCGGGCTGGATGTAATCCGCGCAGTTCAAATCAAAGAACTGCCGATATTCATAACGGTTGTAAAGCCGTTCTCCGGCGGCAATCGAAACGCGCACCCGCTCCTTCACCTCGCGCATGCCCACCTTGTCATCCGGCGGAATCGGCTCCTCGAACCAGAAAATATCGTAGTCCTCCAGCCGTTTGCCGATTTTGACCGCCGTGGGAATGTCAAACCGGCCATGCCCCTCAATCAGCAGCTGCACATCCGAACCGACCGCTTCGGACACCTTCTCCACGCACTCCATCGCCTGATTGAGTTCCGCCTTGCCAATCTGCTGCCACGCTTTGCCAAACGGATCCCACTTGCAGCCGGGATATTTGTTTTTCCGGACCTCTGCCGCCTTTTCGGCGAACTCGTCAGGCGTTTTGGCGGGGGCGAACCAGCCGTTCACATAGACTGGCACCGCGTCACGCACTTTGCCGCCGAGCAGTTGATAGACAGGCACGTTCAGCGCCTTGCCCTTGATGTCCCACAATGCCATCTCCACGCCCGCCAGCGCACTCATCAGCACTGGGCCTCCCCGCCAATAGGCATCGCGGTAGCAGTCATGGCGGAACGCCTCGATTTGATGGGGGTCTTTGCCGAGCAGATAACTTTCCAGGTCGTGAATCGCCGCCCGAACCGTCAGTTCCTTGTATTCCAGCGTCGATTCGCCCCAGCCGTGAATGCCGCAGTCAGTCTCCACTTTCACAAACACGAAATTGGTCCGAAAGGCATTGCAGATGAATGTCTTCAATGCAGTGATTTTCATGTTCACTCCTTGGAGGCAATTGCCTCCGTAATCAGGTTCTTTATGCAATGGGGAATTATGGTTTCAAGGAAGTGGGGAATATACTTGCTTTTATCTATTTCCATGCTCCAGGTTAAGACGAATGCACAGGAACATAAAATGTAATTATTCAGAACCCCAGGCTACTTCAATCCGCGAGGCCTAAAGGCCTCGCGGGCAGATTGGGGTCTCACGCCTGGCACGTCAGCCTCAAGTGGCAAATCTGAGGTTGCATACGTCAAAACAGGTGGGGGCTGATCAGTTACCATAAAATAAGGCAAGAACTGCCTTTGTCAAATTCACTGCCCCGTTTTCGGAACTTCCATTCAGGTTCGTTCATTGATTCGTTTAAAACTCGGCGGAATTATGTCGTTTTTTAAACATTCCGCAAAGTTTACGGCTATCTTCACGCACAAAGGCATCATAATACTCAGCGGAATCTACGATATCCTCTTGCTTTTCGCAGAGTTTAGGCTATATTGAATGTCACATTCAAAAGAAGGAACTCATCTGCCATGCTGATCGGTCGGGAAAACGAAATACGGAAACTCAATGACGCGCTTTCAAGCGATGCGTCGGAATTCGTTGTCGTCTATGGACGTCGCCGTGTAGGAAAGACTTACATGATACGCGAGGCGTTCAACGGCAGTTTTGCCTTCTACCACACGGGAGTTGCAAATGTTGGCCGAGAAGAGCAAATCTCCCGCTTTGCGAAGTCGCTGCAAAGGCAAGGCCTCCCATTCAAGCACTCCCCGAAGAACTGGTATGACGCATTTGATTTGCTTGCGGAGGGGCTTGAAAGTCTGCCTGACGGCAAAAAAGTCGTCTTCATAGACGAACTGCCGTGGATGGATTCTCAGAAGGCGGGCCTCATCAGCGCCCTTGAGACATTCTGGAATGGCTGGGCGTCGGCCCGCAACGACATACTCCTCATTGTCTGTGGTTCCGCGACATCATGGATGACGGATAAAATCATCAATGACAAGGGCGGACTCCACAACCGCCTGACGCACAGAATCAAACTTGAGCCATTCACACTGGCGGAATGCGAAATTTTTGCGCAGGCAAAGGGAATCGTCGCCACACGGCGACAGATACTTGAATACTACATGGTGATGGGAGGCATCCCATACTATTGGAACTATCTGCAAAAGGATAAAAGTCCTGCGCAGAACATCAATGACATATTCTTCGCAGTGAACGGGGAACTGCGCGATGAATACCAACATCTCTATGCATCTCTCTTCAAGAAACCGCAGCGCCACATCGCCATCGTTTCCGCCCTTGGCAAGAAAAAGGTCGGCATGACCCGCTATGAATTGCTGAAGGCGACGCATGCCACCGACAATGGCGCGTTCAGCAAGGCGCTGTCGGAACTTGTGGAATGCGGATTCGTCAGGCGTTACCGAATGCCAGGCAAAAGGAAACATGACGCGGTTTACCAGCTAATCGACAATTTCACCCTCTTCCACTACAGGTTTCTGGAGAGCCTGGACGAAGGGGAGGACGGCTCATGGGAGGCTTTGCAGAACCTGCCTTCCGCCAACGTCTGGCGTGGCCTCTCCTTTGAGCGTGTCTGCCTGGCGCACATTGAGCAGATCAAGCGAAAACTGGGCATCTCAGGCATTCTGACCAGGCAATACGCCTGGACATCCTCAGAGAATGACAAAGACGGCGCGCAAATCGACCTGCTCATCGAACGCTCCGATGACGCAGTGAACATCTGCGAAATGAAATACTCCGCAGACAAGTATGAAATCTCAAAGGAGGAGCACAGAAAAATGCTCCATCGCCGCGAGGTCTTCGTCAGGGAGCGAAAACTGAAGGGCGCGGCATACCTGACATTCGTGACCACCTTCGGAGTGCTTCACAATGCCTACTGGAATGACATCCAATCCGAAGTGATGTTGGATGACCTGTTCATGAGGTGATAAATCAATCGCTCCCGAAATCATCCTTCAGGAGATACTTATGGCAGGGTGAGCACCACTTTCCCGATATTCCTCTGCTCGGCCAGAATACGGTGTGCCGCAGCGACCTCCTGCATCGGCAATTCACAGTTGATGACAGGACGGAGCGTCCCGTTGGCGACCTGCGGCCAGACCAACTCCACAAGTTGCTTCAGAATCTCGCCCTTTTCCGCGTCGCTTCGGCTGCGGAGTGTACTGCCAATCAGTTTCAAGTGTTTCTTGAGCAGGACGCGCAGAGGCACTTCCGTGTTTTCCCCTCCCAGGGTGGCGACCAGAATCCAGCGTCCGTCAGGATTCATTGCGTTCAGGCACTTGCCCAGCAGTCCGCCCCCCGCGCAGTCCAAAGCCACGTCAATCGGGTTCTGCATCAGTGTAGCCTCCACGTTTTCGGTTCGGCGGTTAATCACCACATCAGCGCCGAGTTTTTTCGCCGCTTCGGCCTTGTCAGGCGACCCGACTGTAGTCACGACCTTCGCGCCGAGCAGTTTGGCAATCTGGGTCGCGGCGATTCCAAGACCGCTGGCCCCCGCCTGAATGAACACCGTTTCCCCTTTCTTCAGTTCGCCCAGACGCACCAGATTGAGCATGGCGGTGGCATAGACTTCGGGCAAGACCGCCCCTGTCGTGAATGACGCACCTTCCGGCAGGGGCATGACCATGCCCTCTGGAACCAGGACTTTTTCGGCATAACCGCCCCCGCCCAGCAGAGCACACACTTTGTCGCCAATCTTCCAGCGACTGCCCATCGCCGTTTCGGCAATTACGCCTGCACATTCCAGTCCAGGCCAGTCTGGCCATCCTGGCGGCGGCGGATACTTGCCCGCGACCTGCAATAAATCCGCCCGATTCACGCCTGCGGCTTTCACAGCGACAATCACATAACCAGGCTTCAAGACTGGCTCGGCAACATCGCTCCACACCAGTTGCCTTTCCGAGTTGATTAAAATCGCCTTCATCTTCAGTCTTCCTCAATGATTTTTCCAGTGGTCACGCCACTGCCCGTATTCACATGTGTTTTGACATGGCTGCCCCCAGATTTGCCACTTGGGCCTGACATGCCCGGCGTGAGACCCCAACCTGCCCGCGAGGCCTTCAGGCCTCGCGGCTTGAAGTAGCCTGGGGGTCTGAACAGATACCCTCTCTTTTTGCAGACAGCGGATGGCGGCGGTTGACCAGCGGGAATGCGACCGGGGCATGGGCGAGCGCCGACTGGTAGGCCCCCGTGATCATTTCCAGAGAATCCAGCGCCGATTCCAGCCCCGCAACCAGAGTCTCCTTCCCTGCAATCGCCTGCAGCAGATTCCACGCGGCGCGGCGGTTGTTTTCCGCAAAGTACAGATGGTAATGCAATTCTGGGTTGATTCCGAGTTTCCCGTATTCCAGCGGCGTCGCCCCTGGAACCGGAGCATCTTCTGGCGGTGTCATCACCTCGAAATGGGAGTGGTCCTCCATTGGCACGGGGAAATCCCGACAGATGCGCAGGTCACGGCGCCCCGTATAGCGGATCGCCAGAATGCCCTTGGTGCCGCAGACCGTGACGCCGAGCCGCTGGTCGCCTTCCTGAATTACCCGACGGCTTTCAAAGACACCGTTCACCTGATTCGGAAAACGGTAAAGCGAAAAAACCTCATCGCCGCCGCAAGGCCCCAGCGGTTCGGTCGTGCTCAGCGCATCATGCGCGGTCAGCGGGCGGCCCTGGATGCGGATGTCGGAATAAACCTGCTCGGGACGCCCGAAAATCCAGGCGGCGACATCCAGCACATGGGTGCCCAGCACCAGCATGTCTTCACCGCCGCCTCGGCTGTCTTCCTTGCCACGCATGTGGCAGGTCAGAATCCGCCCGATCTCACCGTTCTGGACCATCCGTTTCATCTCCCGGAAGGTCGGGGCGAAACGCGCGAGATGGGCCATCTGAACGTGATATCCAGTCCGTTTGGACAGCGCCAGCAGTTCGTCGGCCTGCTCAGGGGCCTCCGCCAGCGGTTTCTCGCACAGCACATGGCAATGATGCGTCAACGCGTATTTGATTTGCTCGTAATGCTCGCCTGGCAGACGCGAGCACAAAACAACGATGTCGGGATGCTCCTTCTCCATCATGGCATGAAACGAATCATATCGCCTCCGCGCCCCTGTGAGACGATAGGTCTTTTCCGATTCCGGATTGGAATCCGCAAGCGCAGCGACCTCCACCCCAGGTAGTCCATTGAACGAATAATGGGTGAAATGACCGCCCCTGCGGCCACTGCCCGTATCGTAACTGATGCAGACTTTCAGCATGGCACCACCCCGCTCATTTCATGGCCGCCAGATAATCGTCCATCCGCTGGTTGTTCGGCCAGGGATAATCCCTCGGCGTGCGGTCGATTTCCATCTTCAGCCCGTCATACAGCGGCATCAGTTCGCTCTGCTTCATTCCAGTATGCTCCAGCATTTGCGGCAGGATGAACGGTATCTCCGATGTGCCGTAAGTCAGATAATCGACGATTGCATCGTAATTCCGCGAGAGGTATTCCTTCCGCAGGGCGGAATCCTTGGCGTTCCCCTGATAATATTTCACGTTGGGGTATCCGCTTTCTGTCCCATCCAGGGCAATGCCATCGACTTGACACCCGTTTTCCGCCAAAAACGGAATCATGTAACGCGCCATGGCGCCTGTGGCGCCCAGAACCAGAATTTTTGCGGGTTTCATTTTTCTGTTGTAACTGTTCAGAGCCATTATGAATGGATTTTGCCGTCACCTGGATAATATAGGCGTGCCTGAATGGTTTTTCCAATCGGAAAAAAGCGAATTCTTGAAAAAAGAGTTGTAAATGAGACTTGTTTTCAGAAGATTTTGTAATATATTGTAAATCATTCTACAGAACAGGAGAATTCAGCATGAAGATTCAGGAAATTGCCGCACTTGCAGGAGTATCGACGGCGACCGTGTCGCGAGTGTTCAGCCACCACCCGAACATTCGTCCGGAAATCCGGGAGCAGGTTCTGAATGTGTCACGCCGTTACGGGTATCACCCGCGCCTATCCGGAAAACAGAAGAACATTGTGATCATCACGCCATACAAGCAAATATATCCAGCGGCGGAATTTGTGGAAATGGTGACTTCGGAACTGATTCGGGAACTGGCGCTGAACCATTTCCGCATTGAAATCCTGCCGCATGACAATCTGGAACGTTTGGGCGAAATCTCCTTCTGCGGTGCGATTGGAATCGGGATCGAGCCCCCTCCTGAATGGAATAAATGGTTTTCCCTGCCGCTGGTCATCATCGACAAGATTCCTGACCGCAAAGCGCCAGGGGTGCTCTATGTGCATTCCGATGAAAAGCAGGGAATGGAACTGGCGGTCGGCCATCTCGCGGAACGGGGATGCCGAAAAGTCGGCGCAATCCTCCATGGAACCCCGCATATCGGCAATGTGGATTTTCGGAAAAAGGGCCTGCTCTGCTCGTTGCGGAAATACCAGTTGCCTGCGGACGCCTCACTGGTGAAGATTTGTTCGCCCGAGGCTTTCTTCGAGGAAATGGGCAAGTTGCTTCAAAACGGAATTGACGGCGTCTTCTGCGGCGGCGGAGGCAATTTCGGCGGCATTGCGGCCTATTGTCTTTCGCTTTATGGACGGAAAATCCCCTCGGACATCCGACTAATCAGTTCCGAGCGCCATCGCATCTCCCGGTACTGCATACCTGCCCAGACTACCATTTCGCCGAACTACGAGGAGATGGCAAAAATCGTAGTCCAGCATCTGAAAGGCATGATCTACGGTGAAAAGGTTCCTGCGGAAAGCGTTCTTCCCTACGGTCTGATTGTCCGAGACAGCACCTGAGGGAATCAGACGACCTTACTGAACTGGGCTTCTGCAATCCTTCAGCCACTGATATTGGCCAGATGCCGTATTGGCCGCGCGGAGCGCGGCCTGCCAAACCTGCCTGTGAAACCAGGCACGAGTGGAGGGTTTGGAAGGCCGCGCTCCGCGCGGTCAGTACCAGTCGGTGAGTAAAGGTAGCGGCGGCGTCCCCGCCACCGTCAACACAACGCAGGAAACACGGTGTGTTTCATAGGAGGAGGGATTACTGGCTTCTGATGCCCAAAATGAAAAAATCAAGAGAACACCTTGATTTTTCCCAAAATCATGTTATACTATTTTTAACCACTTTGGAGGTTAGAATTTGATGAACCTGCCCAACAAGAACAATCTTGGTCAGCAGACCGAACTAGTCCGAAGCCGAATTGTGAGCCACATCGTGGAGCATGGGCTGAAGGTCGGGGACAAACTGCCGACCCAGCGCGAACTCCGTGCATCCCTCGGCGTGGGGAACAAGACGGTGGAGCGGGCAATGCACGCCCTGGAACGGGCTGGTGTGGTGGAGATGCGCGGACGGTCAGGCATCTTCCTGAAAGACCTGGAGGTGGATGGGTACTACGGCCACACGGTGGGAATCGTTTGCTGGCGCCTGCCGTCGTACCCGTGGGGCTCTCTGCTTCAGCAAAGCATCGACTTCCGCTTCCACGACCTTCACTACCGCGTGATGCACTTCATCCGCAACGACGGAGGCCTGGCGAGGAAGGACGGGTTCAGTCTCTTTCCAGGACTCAGGCGCAGCCTGGCCAACAAGACCATCGAGGCGCTTCTGACCCTCGTTCCCTTGGAGCAGGAGGTGATTGACTACTGCGAGGAGCAGGGCATTCCCGTCTGCTACTATGGTCCGCAGGAGGGCTATCCCAACACCGTCTTCATCAGCCCTGTGACGGACGACGCGGTTCGACGGCTGGCGGAGGCGGGGTATCGCCGTCCCGCAATCGTCTTGTCCCCAGAGAGAATCAAGGCGCGTCAGAGGCAAATCGCCGCCAGTCTGCGACCCTTCCATGGCGACGCCTGGCAGAACTACTGCTGGTCCACGCAGACGGACGAACTCTCCCCCCCGCCCCAGGACAAACGACAACGCATCTGGAACCAGATTGGGGATGCCTTTCTGAAGATGTCTCCGCAGGAGCGTCCCGACTCCCTGGTCATCCCCGATGACTTCCTCGCGAACCATTTCATTCTTCAACTCCTCTCCAGCGGCATCCAACCGCCGCCCATCATAGGGTTGTTCACCCGACAAATACCGATTTCCCGCCAGTCGTCGCATCTGCTGGGCTGGTACGAGATAGACCTGGAGCAGTTGGCCCTGCTGACGGTCAACCTCACCACGGAACTCATCAGCGCTCCCGAAATGCGCCAGAAGACCCGACTGCTCTACACCCCCATCTACACCACGCCACCCTGACTCCGACGATGCACCATCACCGCGCACTCCGCCTGAACATCTTTCCATCACAAAATAGCTTCGAATCCTCTCAAACAAAGGAGAAAGACAGCATGAAATCGGGAATCTCGTTTCACAAGTTGTTCACTCTCATTGAATTACTTGTCGTCATAGCCATAATCGCCATACTGGCGTCAATGCTATTGCCAGCCTTGAGCAAGGCACGGGAGAAGGCACGGAGCATTGCCTGCACCAATAATCTGAGGGGAATTGGCTATCAGATGCTCCTATATACGGACGGCAATGACGATTGGACGATGTATTCCGATCAGATAGCGGCCTACAAGTGGGCATATTGCTTTGACCGCGGCATCGCCAGAACGGCAACCTGCTGCCCGTCGGGCGGCTATGATGTCCTTCGGACACTGACTGCGTTGAATCAGGATGCCATCTATACCAATTATGTGTTCAATGCCCAGAGTTATGGTCGAAAACTGGGCACTCTGAAAAAGGCACCCAGCGCTCAGGCGATGCTGGCGGAGAGCGCAAATGCATTGTTTAACCTGACACTGGTGCAGTTCTGGCAGAATTTCGGAAAAAGTCCCTATGATTCGGCGACGCACCGCTGGAACACAATATGGTGCGTCCACAATGGAAAATGCAATATGCTGTGGCTGGATGCGCATGTTTCGCCTAAAACCGCCTCTGAACTCTATACTGAATATGAAAGTTGGGATGGGCAATATTTCTTTCTCTGGAAAGGCGGGCAAAGACGAAAAGACAATGAGGGTAAGACAAACGAATTCGATGGGGATAAAATCTATTGAAAAGCGCACGTCGCTTGCAAAGAGGCTTCAGATATGAGGAAATTGCTGTTTGTGTTTTTTTGCTGGCTGCTGGGAATGCGACTCTACGCCGCTGTTTTTCAATTTACGCAAAAAGGCCAGGCGGTCTGCGAAATCGTGCTGCCCAGGCAGCCGTCCGAATTCGAACGGCTGGCTGCGGAGGATTTGCAGTCTTTCGTGAGGCAGATGAGCGGGGCGGAAATCAACATCCGCCAGGAAGGCGGTGAGAAGGGCAATCTGCCGTCAATTCATATCGGTCAAACGCTGCTGGCCGCTCAAAATGGCGTGATTTTCAGTCAACTGGACCATGAGGAGTACCAAATCATTCCGTCAGGTCAGGATTTGGTGGTGACTGGCGGACAGCCTATCGGCAGTTTCTACGGCGTTTGGAAACTGCTGAATCGGCTTGGCGTCTGGTGTCTGGACATGGGACAGGATGTTGTTCCGCAAAGGCAGGATGTGGCATTGGATGTGAATGCGGAAAGGCATCACCCGTCATTCGCCAGCAGAGTGATTTACGATGCCCGCCCGATTCATTTCAAGGCGGTGAAAATCTCCCAGGAATGGTTCAAGCGCTACGGACTGTATCTCCTGAGAAACGGAATCAACGGACGCCAGCACCATTTGTACAGTCCGCCATACGTCGGCAAGATGTCCGACATCCCGCACACTCCCCAGCATCACACGTTCTGCCTGTATCTCCCTCGCAGACTGTACGAAAGGCATCCGGAGTATTTCGCGATGGATTCGGAAGGCAGGCGCAGGAAACCAGAGACTGACCTCGCGCGCGGCGGTCTGTGCCTTTCCAATCCGAATGTCGCGGAACAGGCATTGAATTCCTTGAGAAACATGATCAGGAAACACCGGGCCGAACGTCCACGGGAAAAATGGCCAATCCTTTATGATATCTCCACTCTGGATTTGGCCCAGCGGTGCGAATGTCCAAATTGCCGCAAAATTGTTGAGGCGGAGGGCGGAGAGGCGGCGCTTCTTGCCCACTTCATCAATTCTGTGGCGGAAAACATCCGCAAAGAATACCCGGATATCATGATCAGGACGATGGCGTACGGGATGAACGCCGATTTGCCCCCAAAAAAAGTGTTTGCCTCCAACGTCCTTCTGCAACTGGCGGACAAATTTGTAACTGGAGATTGCTTCAAACCCCTCTCGCACCCTTTTAACGCCCCAACCCGAGAATACATCGAGACGAGCGAAAAGCAGAAGTGCGCTCTCGCGATGTGGGATTACTGGAACATGTCCTACTATTGCAATCCGCCGCGGATGGAGGTGATTTTCGATACGATTGCCCCTGATTTCCATTATTTCAGGAAACACGGCGTGACAGCATTGTTCATTGAGGCCACAAAACACGAATACAAGCCGCAGAACTTTCTGGATCTGGAATACTTTGTGGCATCCCAGCTGATGATGGATGTGGAGCAGGCCCCAGAGGAACTGGCGGATATCTTCTTGAACGGATACTACGCGGCAGCGGCTCCCGAGATGAAGACGCTGTTCAATCAACTGAGGGAAGGCGTCAGGAAATACCCTGAACGGCAGACTGGCATGAAAACAAAACTTTGGGATTACATGACCCCTGAATGGCTTTGGGAAACCTGGAATCTGCTGGAAAAGGCGGCGGCCAAGGTTCCTGCCGAAAGTCGCTTTCAACGTCGGGTGCAGGACGAAACCCTCTCCCTTCTCTGGCTGATTCTGGAAAAACGCGGCGAGTTTCTCAAATATTTCAACGCTCAGGGCTTGACACGGGAACAGTTGTTTGAGATTTGCAAGGAACGCAGCCTGAATTATCTGAGACGCTATGATGCGACAAATCTGAATTATGACTACAAATACTCCAAAACCCAATATCACTGCGAAATGGAACTGAACCGACTGAATCTTGCGCCATTGCCGGTCCCGCCCCAATTCGCCGACATTGACCCGATGAACCTTCGGGTATTTGGCATCTACCAGTACAACCCGCTGGTTGACTACAATTCCTTTGTCGTGGACGATGCGGATTCTCCGACGGGAAAAGCGCTGAAAGCCATTGACGGTAATCCAGCCAAACACGGCGCGACCACACTCGTCCAAGGCCCCAAGGGGAAATGGGCCTTTCGCGCCACGCAATTCGGTCTGTGCGACAAGGAGATTGTGATTGACCCAGTGGCGCAGGACGAAAAATATCACTGGTACAAGATTCCCCAAGTCACCTTGCAGGAACAGTCCTGGTTCTGGGGATACCTCTGGCATCTCCAGATGACCCTGGATGCCGCTTATCAAATTGACGACGGCGTTTCCAAAGAGAATCTGTGGGACTGCTGGTTCTCCGTTAAATTCACGGGACCGGCCTATGTGCCTGGCTCGACGAAGGAAAACGCCGTTTGGGTGAATACCGTTGTCCTGACCAGACCTGGCGAAACCCCAAAATCACTGCCATGACCCAACCTCTTCAGATAAGGCCTGTGATGAACTCGACATAATTATCCCGCGAAACGCATTTCCATTTGGCGTCGGGATAAGCCACTGCAAAACTTCTGGGACAAGTTGATTTGGCGGCCTTGGCGGGATTCCATTTGAATTCGTATGCCACAAGCCCATCTTCGGCTGATTCCTCCAGGTAGTCGATTTCCTTCGAGCCGTTTCCGAAGGTTCGCCAGAAAAAGACCTGTACGTCCCTATCGTGCAGATTATTGTATTTCATGCGCTCTGCAATGAGGTAATTCTCAAAAAGACGCCCCGTGTCCTCTCGGAAATCAACTGGCAGGTAATTGCCGATGACGGCGTTTCTTATGCCTGTGTCATAGAAGAAAACCTTTTTTGATTTCTTGAGTTCATTGCGCAGGTTCCGTGAAAACGCAGGCAGCCGGAAAACGACAAACGCCTTTTCCAGACGCTCGACATAGTTTTGCACGGACTCGTCGTCCATGCCTATCAGGTCGCCGAGTTCATGATACGACACTTCACTTCCAATCTGAAGCGACAATGCCCGAACCAACTTTTCAAGCATGTTGGATTTCTTGACCCGCTCCCATTTTAGGACATCCTTGAACAAGTAGGCGGAGCAAAGGCTTTTCAGCAGTCGCCTGCGCTTTTCATCCGTCGTTGCTGCGGCGATATCAGGGTATGAGCCATACAATAGTCTTGTCTCCAGCATGTTTCTTTCCATGACGTGGCTTGTGTGGCGAGCCAGTTCCGCAAAGGAAAGCGTCGGGAGAATATATTCATCCATGCGCCCCGTCAATGGCTCCCCAACCTCCTCTGAAAGTTCAAACGAAGACGAGCAAGTGGCAATGATGCGCAGGTGCTTGAACCTGTCATGGATGATTTTGAGAGTCATTCCTATATCTGGAATTCTCTGCGCCTCATCCACAAAGAGAGTGCCGGCCTCGCCAATGATTGACTTTGCCTTTTCCACCGTCATGGTGTTGTAGTCGAACAGGAGACGTTCGAAAAGGATGTCTCCAGACATTATGACGACACCTTCTTTCCTGATGTCCGCAGACTCCAGCAGATGCTCAACGATAGTCGTCTTGCCTGTTTGGCGCGAACCATAAAGCACCACGACCTTCCGACCATGAAAAGCCTCGGAAAGCCTTGTCTCCAAATCTCGTTCAATATACATTACAACCTCCATTATTCTGAAGAATATTACTATACAACAAGTTAAGAAAAAGTCAACCGAAAAATCTTCAAAGTTTTTTCGGTCATAACCGAAAAAAATCAATAGATATCGGTTTTATAAATATACCCCCTGACATTGAATAGAACAATAGCAAATAATCGCATGTACATGAGATTTTTCGACGTTGGGAAAATAATCATCAGAACCGACGGCGGAACTGGTCTGGGGACTGTCGGAAATGCTTTCGGAACACCTGGCAGAAATAGGTCGCCGTGGCAAAGCCGCATTGCTCCGCCACCCTGCTCAAGGGTTCAGCGCTCCGCACCAGCAGACGCGCCGCCTGCTGAAGCCTCAGATGGTTCAGTGCGCGCAGCGGGGACAGTCCGCACTCCCGACGGAACACATTGCGGAAATGCACCTCCTGAATTCCCACGGAATGGGCGATGTCCGCCACGGAGATGCCTTCCATCAGATGGTCATGGATGAACTGCAGCGCGGTGGCCACCCTCGAACTATATGTCCGCCCCGCCGCCAACGCCAGACGCCCCTCCCTGATGGCCGTCAGGAGAACCCTTCTGACCAGTCCCTCCGCCAGGGAAAACGCCTCCTTGCGCAACCAGTTCTTGATGGCCACGATGTCGGCGAGCTCCTCCAGCACGGCATCCGCATGGGAGAGATCCAGACAAGTCACCCCCAGGTCAGCAAAAAGGCTGCCTTGCCAGGGAACGTTGCCCAGGCAATGCATCACGAACAGCCTGCCACAGGTGCAGCCGTCCGCGAAGCCATACGAATGTTCAACCAATTCGGGGATGCACACCATGCTGCCCCGCGAAAATTCAAAGGAGTTCTTGCCAGTTCGCAGAACCAGCGTGCCCTCCGCCACAAAAAGCAGCAGATGGTCATAGATGCGACGGGAGGGCACCCGCCACGACAACCTCATGTCCCAGCAGGAGACATTCAGCACGGTGATGGCACCCTTGGACAGAACCTTCTGCAATCCGACTTGGCTGGCTTGGGCAAAACGTCCCTGAAACAGGCATTTCTCCTCATTGCCATATAAAGAGTCCCGTTGGGGCCTATTGTCGTTTTTTATCATCTTTATTCTGTTTTTTGGTATTGTTTTTTGCACGAAATTATATATAATATAAAGCAGATTTCACGCAAATCCAAAAACAGAGAACAATTCCACAACTTCATGCGTTGCCCCTCGCAAATCATTCTTTCCCCAGGAGAGGAGTTCTCGGAAAGCCGTCGCCTCTGGCAAGGCTGCCCCACCATTGCTCGCTCCCCAGGCGGCATTCTATACGCTGGCTGGTACTCTGGCGGCTCCCAAGAACCCTCCCAGCACCATTTCAACGTCGTGGTGCGCAGTCGAGACGAGGGCCAGACCTGGAGCCCCCCCATTCTGGTCATCGACAGCATCACCTCCCTTCAGGTGCGCTCCATCGACATTCAACTCTGGACAGACCCAAATCAGACCCTGTGGTGCTTCTGGACGTGTCGGGACGACAATTTCGACTTCCGCTCCCCCTGTCATCTTTCGCTATGGGCCATCCGCTGCGCCAATCCAGACGAATCCACGCCTATCTGGTCTAAACCCCAGTTCATCACCCGCGGCTTTCTCCGCCATCGCCCAACCGTCCTTCCCAATGGCGCCTGGGTTCTCTGCGCCTACGACTGGACGGATGACCGCTACCACTACCAAATCTCCCGCAACCAGGGAAAATCCTGGCAGAACCACCGCGCTGGACGAAAACTCCAGGCGTTCTTTGACGAGGCCGCCATCTGGCAGCATCAGGATGGCACGCTCTCGCTCTACGCCCGCTCCGCCTGCGGAAACATCGCCGAATCCGTCTCCCATGACCAGGGACGGCACTGGACGGACGGAGCACCGACGGCCCTGCCCGCCCCATCCTCGCGTTTCCTGATTCGACGACTGGCCTCTGGACGGCTTCTGCTCATCTGGAACAACGACCCAGACGCCCGCCGCAACCTCACTGCCGCGCTCTCCGAGGATGACGGTCGCTCCTGGCCATTCCAGACCGTCATCGACCCAGGCGAAAGAATCACCTACCCCGACGCCACAGCCACGCCGGACGGGCGCATCTACGGTGTCTATGACCACGGGCGAAACATGGAACGCGAAATCCATTTCTTTTCCCTCACCGAGGCGGACATCCTGGCGGCGCGCCCGCCAGCGCATCGCATCATCTCCAAACTCCAGGAGCCTGGCAAAGACATCCTTGACAGGCAACGCGCCCTGGACCAACTGTATTTGGACGAACGCGGGGCGGCCTTCCCCCCCATGTACGGAGACCAGCGCCACCTGCGCGAGAAATACACCTCATTGGCGGAACAGTCTCCTCTGGTTCATATCGTCGCGGAGCCGCTGAGCCTGGACGAATGCAAAAGCCTGTTCTCCCAAGGGGTGCGGCTGCTGGCCATCGACTCCGCATGCCCTGGTCTGGAACAGTGCCTGACCCTGGCGGCGCGCTATGGCGGCGGTCGTTGGCTGGTGGGCATTCGAACACCCAAATCGCACAGGCAACTGCTGGAGGCCTACCGCGCAGGCGCAATCCTGGTCTTCGACAACCGCCTGCCCCGTCTGGCGAAATCCATCGATGCCCTCGCCATGCTCGCCGTATGGAGTCGTTAAAAAAGGCAACAGTTTCGGATTTATTTTGAGGGGATTTTTCCATGGTCTGGAGGGAGCGTATGCAGATACGCGACTGGACAGAGCTTGGAAAAATCCCCCCGAAAGGAACTGAAAATGCAGACTTTATTTTTTTACGACTCCTAAGTACCTGAAGTGATTCAGGGAATGCACCGACGACATCCTGCCCGTTGCCAGCACACCGCCTGAAACACGCTTGTTTCATGCGAAAAGAGATTCCTTCCCGTTCAGACTCCCGCCACCTCCAAAAAAAGGTCGCCCCGTATTTTACAGGGCGACCTTTTCCTTTACGCGATTCTGCTTGGAAGGCTGTTTTCAGCCTCCCTTTACAGGCAAGGCTGCATCATTTCACGTAGTACTGGGCGTTGCCGCCGCAACTGGCAAGCTGAAGTTTGCCGTAGGTGTCGCCTCCCTGATTGGGCTGTGCCCACTTGGCGGGAATGACGCGCTTGCCGAATTCGTCCTGAACGACGACCCAGCCCGCGCAGGCTCGGTTGAGGATGATGCCCAGTGCATTCCGATTAATGTACCAGTCGTTGCTGTTGATGATGACGTCCACGGCGTTGGGCATTTTCGGCAGGGCAAGGGCCAGCGCCTCCTTTGCAAGCGCATCATGCAATGCGCCCTTGGGGAATTCCTGGAAGGAATGGTAGATGACGACATCCGGCGAGTTGTTGTTGATGGCTTCCTTGATTTTCTGGCAGCTGACGGCGGCCTTGCTCAGGATTTGCATATAGTGGTCATTGTTTCCCTGGTTGTTGAAGAAGATGCAGATGTAGGACATTTGCGTCAAGGCTTCCTGTGCATAAGGAATCTCATTCTCGCGGACGTATTCAGGCTCGCCATTTACACCGAAGAAGTAGCACTTTCCGTTCTTTTTACTATAGGGTCTGATATCCCTGCTGAAATTGGAGAAGAAGACCTTGAAATAATAGAAATCCATCCTTCTTTTCTCAACGTCGATCTTGATGTCGGTATTCACTAGAACCGGGGTTTCCAGGGCTCCGAGGAAAGCCTCATAGCGTTTGATTTCCTTTTCCGCCTCTTCCTTGCCAGGACCATCGGCTTGGACAATCTTGCGGTCTTGTTCTATGCGAGCGCGCAACTGCTTGTCCAGTTCAATCACATCTTCCTTTTTCTCCTTGGCCAGGTTTTTCACATATTTCTTAATGGGATTCTTATCGTTCCACCCCTCGTAGTCGGTATCCAGAACCCACGGTTGTGGTGCCGTCAGGCTGACATTGGCGGCAGGAAGCAGTTTTTGGGCAATGGATTTCTTCTCCGACTCTTCCTTCGCACGTTCCGCCTGGGCACTGGCGCGTTTTTCCTCCTGGGCTGCCTTTTCTTTGTCTTCAATGACCAGAAGACGCTTCTCAAGGGCCTGGACATCAGGGTCATTTTCTCCGCAGGACTTCTTGAGCTCGTCAATGCGCTGACGCGCCTCCTTGGCGGCGGACTTCGCGGAGAAGCCACCAGCCTCGGCGGTTTTCAGGTAGGTCTCCGCCATCTTGACCTTCATAAACGGAGCCGCTGATAGACTGCCTGCCAGACAAGACAACACTGAAGCAGCAAGAACCAGTCTGAATCCTTTCATTTTGTCATCTCCATGTCGCCAGTTGAGCGCATTTCCTCTGGCGACTGTGAGGAAAGCACTATTTCTTCATTAGGAAAACACTGACTTAAAATAATGAAACTTGTTCATATTGCAAACGCCTGAGTGAAAAAAACCTGTTCAGGCGCGGTGTGTCCTAAATCCGTTCATTTGAGCACGTATGGCAATCGTGTCATATCGACACATGATAGCCTGCTTTGCCGCAGATACAAGAAAAGCCCCATAAATCATTGATTTACAGGGCTTTTCACACTGGAGCCAGCAGTCGGATTTGAACCGACGACCGCCTGATTACAAATCAAGTGCTCTACCGGCTGAGCTATACTGGCGTTTCGTTTAATATAGTGCCGAATCGGAAAAAAACAAACTGGCAACGCGCACATCAGGAAAGGGGGAGCCATTCGCCGAATGTGCGCACATCAGAACTGTTTTATTTCTTCTTGGCGGTTTTGGTCGCCACAGCCTTCGCGGGCTTCTCGGCGGGAGCCTTGGCCGCCACGGGTTTGTCGGCGGGTTTGTCGGCCTTGGCCTTCTCCAGGTCGTGCTTGATGGCAGCCTGAGAGGCGGCCACGCGGGCGACTGGCACGCGGAACGGCGAGCAGGAGACGTAACTCAGGCCCGTGCGATAGCAGAACTCCACGGAGGCTGCGTCGCCGCCCTGCTCACCGCAGATGCCGACCTTAAGGTCACTGCGCACGCCGCGTCCCAGTTTCGTGGCGGTCTCAATGAGTTTGCCAACGCCTTCCTGGTCAATGGTCTGGAACGGGTCGGCGCGGAGAATCCGCTGGTCAAGATAATCTGGCAGGAAGGAGCCGATGTCATCGCGGCTGAAGCCGAAGGTCAACTGGGTCAGGTCGTTGGTGCCGAAGGAGAAGAACTCGGCGTCCTCCGCCATCTGGTCAGCCAGCAGCGCGGCGCGCGGGATTTCAATCATCGTGCCCACCTTGAACTCCAGCTTGTCAAGTTCATAGCGGCGGAGGATTTCCTTGTGCATCTCGTCAATGATGAGTTTGGTGTGACGCAGTTCGCGGACATCGCTGATGACGGGCACCATGATTTCGGGAATGATGCGCTTACCCTTCTGGGCCAGTTCCACGACCGCCTCAAAGATGGCGCGCACTTCGTACTCGGTCATCTCGGGATAGCTGATGGACAGACGAACGCCGCGGTGTCCCATCATCGGGTTGCTCTCCTGAAGGGCGTCAACGCGCTTGCGCACTTCGTCCTCGGGGATGTTCAGGGCACGGGACAGTTCGGAGCGGCCCAACGCGGAGTGCGGCACGAACTCGTGCAGCGGCGGGTCAAGCAGGCGGATGGTCACCGGCAGTCCGTCCATCGCCTCCATCGTGCTCTGGACACTGTGCTTCATATAGGGGAACAGTTCCTTGAGCACGTTCTCACGGTCAGCCTTGGTGACGCAGAGAATCATCTTGCGCAGCAGGAACAGCGGCTTGTCGGAACCCTCGCCGTAGAACATGTGCTCCATACGGAACAGGCCAATGCCCTCGGCGCCGAACGAGCGCGCCTTCTGGGCATCCTGGGCATTGTCCACATTGGTGCGGACGCCCATCGTGCGGTATTTGTCCACCAGTCCCATGAAACGCACGAACAGGCTGTAGTCCTGATTGGCGGTGGGGGCCACCAGCGGCAGCGCGCCGTCATAGACAAAGCCCGTGGAGCCATTGATGGTCAGGACATTGCCCTCGCGGTAGGTCTGGTCGCCGATTTTCATCGTCTTGTTGGCGACGTCCACCACCATGTCGGCGGCGCCGACAATGCAGCTCTTGCCCCAGCCGCGGGCCACCAGCGCCGCATGGCTGGTCATGCCGCCGCGGGCCGTCAGGATGCCCACCGCCACGCGCATGCCGTCAATGTCCTCGGGATTGGTCTCTTCGCGGACAAGGATGACCTTCTTGCCCAGGCGGGTCGCCGCAATGGCATCCTCGCTGTTGAAGTAGATTTCGCCGCAGGCCGCTCCGGGACCGGCGGGCAAGCCCTTCACAATCTGCTTGGTCTGCGCCAAAACACGCGGCTCGATGATGGGAAGCAGGAACTCCATCACCTGATTCGGGGAGACGCGCAGCACAGCCGTCTTCTCGTCAATCAGCCCCTCGTCCAGCATGTTCAGCGCCATGCGGACGGCGGCCTTGCCGCCACGCTTGCCGACGCGGCACTGGAGCATGAACAGCCTGCCTTCCTGGATGGTGAACTCCAGGTCCTGCATATCGTGGTAGTGGTCTTCGAGCTTGAGGCGGATGTCGTCCAGCTGCTTATAGACATTGGGCATCATCTCCTCCATGGAGGGGATGTTGCGGTTCTTGTCGCTCTTTGTGGCGTTGTTGAGAGGGTTGGGGGTACGGATGCCAGCCACCACGTCCTCGCCCTGGCATTGAGCAGCCATTCGCCGTAGAACTTGTTTTCGCCAGTCGCGGGGTTGCGGCTGAACGCCACGCCGGTGGCGGAGGTGTTGCCCATGTTGCCGAAGACCATCGTCTGGACATTGACGGCGGTGCCCCAGGTTTCGGGGATGCCCTCGATGCGGCGATAGGAGACGGCCTTCTTGCCGACCCAGCTCTTGAACACGGCGCCGATGCCGCCCCAAAGCTGCTTGATGGGGTCGTCGGGGAATTCGACTCCGAGAACCTCCTTGATGCGGCGCTTGAAGGCGTCGGAGAGAGCCCTGAGGTCTTCGGCGGTCAAATCGGTGTCGGATTTGCAGTTCTTGATGTACTTGTACTGCTTCATCATCTCTTCGAGAATGGCGCGGATGCCCTTGCCCTCAAAGGGCTCGATGCCCTCGGCCTTCTCCATCACCACGTCCGCGTACATCATAATCAGACGGCGGTAGGAGTCCCAGACGAAACGCTCGTTCTTGGTCAGGGCGATGAGTCCGGGGATGGTGGAGGTGGCCAGACCGATGTTGAGCACGGTGTCCATCATGCCGGGCATGGACTGGCGCGCGCCGCTGCGGCAGCTGACCAGCAGGGGCTGCTTGGGGTCGCCGTATTTGCGGCCAGCCTTCTCCTCAACCGTCTTGAGGGCAGCCTTGACCTGGGGAATCAGCGCCTCCGGGATGTTGCCGCCATTGGCAAAGTAGTCGTTGCAGCATTCGGTGGTGATGGTGAATCCAGGCGGAACGGGCAACCCCAGACGGCACATCTCGGCCAGGTTGGCGCCTTTGCCGCCCAGCTCGTTCTTCATGGAGGCGTCGCCCTCGGCTGCGCCGCTGCCAAACGTGTAAACGTACTTGACTTGAGACATTCTGTTTTTCTCCTGTTGTTGATGATGGAACCTTTCTTTGGAACAAAAAAAACCATCTGGAGAAATCACCGGAAAATAAGTGGTGCCGATGCACAGCCGCTGCGAAACTTTTTTCCGCCTCTGCAGTTTTGCAGGTGCGGAAAAAGGCTTCGCCCACGGCTTTGAATGCACTTATTTTCGGGCAAGCGCCCCAGACACGAACACATCTCCTTTCGGCACGTGCAAGGCAGGCGCCGAAAGGGAAAAACGCCGCAGGGCAACCCTATTTCTTCGCAGCCGCCCTCTTCGCCGCATGGATGCGCTCCTTCACCCGCTCGGCATAGCGGTTGCGGCGAACGCGTTTCTTGGCTTTGGAATGCTGTTGGCTCATGCTTTTCTCCTGTAAGGTCTCTTTTATGGTGGGAAGGGCATTGAATTACATGACACAAGAAAAAGCCATAATATAACTCATGATTACCCTTTTGGCAACTGCGCAGGTCTCAAAAAACCGGCAGCGGCTATGCTTTGGCCAAAACCTCGGCAATCTGGACGGCATTGAGGGCGGCGCCCTTGAGAAGCTGGTCGCCGCAGACAAACAATGCCAAGCCGTTCGGGCAGCTCAGGTCATCGCGGACACGCCCCACCAGCACATCATACTGCTCATTGCTTTCAATGGGCATGGGGAAATGGTTGCTGGCCGCGTCATTGACAATCTTGACGCCTGGGGCCTTCGCCAATGCGGCCAGCGCCTCCTCGACGCTCACCTTGCGCTCCTGCTCGATGGTGATGGCCTCGGCATGGGAGCGGATGGTGGGAATGCGGATGCAGGTCGGGCAGACGCGGATGCGGTCATCGTGCATGATTTTGCAGGTCTCGTTGACCATCTTCATCTCCTCCTCGTTGTAGCCATTGGGGCCGATGGCCGTGTTGTGGCTGAAGAGGTTGAAGGCGTACTGGAAGGGGAACACCTGCGGCACGATGGGCTGGCCGTTGACGTATGCGGCAGTCTGGCCAAGCAGTTCGTTCATCCCCTTCTGGCCCGCGCCGCTGGAGCACTGGTAGGTGCTGACGACAATGCGGCGGATGGGGGAAAGGTCATGCAGCGGCTTCAAGGCGACCAGCATGATGATGGTCGTGCAGTTCGGGTTGGCGATGATGCCCTTGTGACGCAGGGCGTCCTCCGGATTGATTTCAGGAACCACCAGAGGCACTTCCGGAACCATGCGGAAGGCGCTGGAGTTGTCAATCATCACCGCGCCGCTATCGACACATGCCTTGGCGAAGTCGCGGGAACGGCTGGCTCCCGCGCTGAACAGGGCGATGTCAATGCCCTTGAAGGAGTCATTGGTCATCTCCTCGACCTTGATTTTCTCCCCCAGATACTCCAATTCCTTGCCCACCGACCGGGCTGAGGCCAGCAGGCGCAGGCTCTTCACCGGGAAATGACGCTTTTCCAGGGTCTTGATCATCTCCAGTCCCACGGCTCCTGTCGCGCCGGCCACTGCAACATTGTATTCTTTGCTCATCAGGAAAACTCCTTAACCAGCCCATTCTGACCGCCCTGCTCTTTCAGCGCGGCAAACACCACCACGCCTGGGCGTTTTTCATGGAAAACAATTAATATAATGCTTCAAAACCTGTTTTACAACTGGCCACCACAGCCCCCTTGGATCCCGGCCCTGGGCAAAGCCCGCGAAAAGGCGCGAAGCATCAGCTGCGTCAACAACCTGAAGCAGCATGTCCTGGCCGCCATCCAATATGCGGACGACAACGACAGCACCATGGCCCCCATTAACGATGCCATAAAATGTTGTGATGGAACTGCCTGGAACGGAACCGGAAACATCGGGGAGCGCGAATACGACCTGAAGGGGAAGGGACTCGTCAGCGCATACTTCGCCGATGACTTCAACGTCAAGCTTTGTCCCGCAGTCAGAAATTTCGTCACCATGTGCCAGAATCAAAACGGCTGGTGCTTTGGCGGCGGCTATGGCATGAACGGCAATGTAGGCTGGTCGGCCAAATCACCCCCCGTGCTTATCACCTCCATCGACGGCCCCTCCGGCAAGATACTCTTCGGGGACACCTTTGATTACGCCTGGGATTCCAGCTACGGCTATGTCATACGTCTCTATCCGTATGACAAGTGCGTCAACTGGTACACTGTCAGCAGCATGTCTCCCAATTCGCATTTCCGGCATGGCGGCATGACCAACATAGGCTGGGTCGATGGTCATATTTCCAGCGAAAGACCTGAAAAGATGGGCACCGCCTCCAGTGAAACCAAAAACAACGTCGGATGGGTGCGCACCGACACAAAGCATTGGCTTCTCAACAAAAGCCAGGAAGCCGCTTACGCGGAAAACTGACTCAGGTGTACTCCGAAGGAATGGAAGAAGATGAAAAAAAAGGTCTTCATGTGGACACTTCTGGCCGCGCTGGCTTTGGCGGCGACCTGCCTGTGGCATTCATACATCTCCGACCCCCTTTCCTCGTTCAAGGAGGCAAAGATGGAGACAGTGGAGAACCAGGCCGACATTCAGGCATTCATGGCGGAGGTTCTTGACGCCATCAAGACCAACGACAGGCGCGCGCTTTATGAGTTCTTCGGCTCCGGCGATGCGATGGCCTTCAACCGCAACTACCTGAACAGGTTTTTCAAGGAGCAGGACTTCTGTCCAGCCGAGGTGACGGAATACCGTAAGTTCACCCGAAGTGCGAACAACGAGGTATTCTATGAGGCCACAGTCACCAGCGCCAGGAGAAACAGACGATACGTCTTTACCATTGAAGGCGGAGGCGGTCATTTCAGGGTTTCCTCGCTGATGGAGAACCAGCAGTGATTGCCAGGAGACGTCTCCTATGAAACACACCGTGTTTCGTGCGTTGTGTTGACGGCGGCGGGGACGCCGCCGCTGCCTTTGCCCAGATGCCTGAATGCCGGGGTTCCTGATTTGAAAGCAAGGTTTTTTTGAATATATTAACGGCATTTGTCACTGGTGCTCTTTTGCCGAGGATAACGCTCTGGCAAACTCCATTTGCGGAGCGCCAAGTCGATGATTCTGCCATGCATAATGGAGTATGGCAGGAATCCAACCTCGGAGGCGTTTCGCCTCTACCTCAAGGTGAAAGATGTTCTTTTCCAAGGGGACGCGTAGCGTTATGTGCGCCGTCACGATGACGGCGGGAATGTGTTTGGCTCAGACGGGGCGTCAGGCTCTTCCCCCGTCAGTTTATGTGGGACGGGCGGTTCTGGTTGAGCGTTCGCCCGTCAGGCAGTATGTGGGAATGGTCGAGGCCATTCAGCACGTCGATGTCATGCCGCGTGTGACGGGCTGGCTTTTGAAAACGTCGTTTTCCGAAGGGACGCTTGTCAAAAAGGGCGACCTGCTTTTCGAATTCGAGGACACCACCTACCAGGCCGCCGTCGAGACGCTGGAGGCCAGGGCCGCCGCCCTAAAGGCCACCCTGGCCTTCGCGGAGTCCGAACTGAAACGCAACAGGAAACTTTTCGAGAAGAACGTCATCACCCCTTCCGCCTTCGAGAACTACGTGATGCAGGAGGCAACCGCCAGGGCCTCGCTCAAGGAGGTGGAGGCATCGCTTCTGGACGCACGGAACAACCTCGCCTACACCAGGCTCTTCGCGCCCATTGACGGACGCATTGGAAAGGCCACGCTTACGCCTGGCAACCTGGTCACCCCTCAGAGCGGAAAACTGGCTGAAATCGACATGGTCGCCCCAATCTATGTCCGGTTCTCCATGAGCGAGAAAACCTTCCGCAGCCAATTCGGAGGGCTGGAGGGAATACGCCAGACCGCAGTGGTCAACATTCGCCTGGCTGACGGAGGCGCCTACGGCGAAACCGCAAAGGTCTCGCTTGCCGACAGCAAAATCAGCGCCTCGGCCAACACCATCACGCTTTGGGCGACTTTTCCGAATGCGGACGGACGGCTGCTGCCAGGCAGCTTCGTGACTGTCATGCTCTCCGTCTCCGATTTCAAGCCTTTGACTGGCCTCAGCCCGGCTGCCGTCGTCACCGTCAAGGACGGTCACCTGGTCTATGTGGTTGATGAAACGGGGAAGGTCAGCGCGCGTTCCGTCACGCTGGGAGGGCAGGTTGACGGCATGCAGCTCATCACGGAGGGAATCCGTCCTGGCGAGCGGGTCGTGACGGGAGGGACCCACAAGGTGCAGGATGGCATGAGCGTCACCCCCGTCGAGCGCAATTAAGGGGGGGGGAGAGCCATGTTCGCCAGTTTCTTTGTCAGCCGCCCCAAATTCGCCATTGTCATTTCCCTGGTGATTTCCCTGCTGGGCACGGTTTGCCTGCTGCGCCTGCCCATCGCCGAGTACCCTGAAATCGCACCGCCCACGGTGCAGGTCACCGCGACCTATCCGGGCGCCACCAGCCAGGTGCTCACTGAAACAGTGGCCACGGTCATCGAGGAGCAGTGCAACGGAATCGAAGACCTGCTCTATTTCAAGTCCGACTCCGACAATAACGGAAACTACACCCTGACTTTGACCTTCAAGCCTGGCATTGACGGGGACATCGCCCAGGTCAATGTGCAGAACGCCATCCAGCGCGCCACGAGCCAGCTGCCGGCCCTGGTGCAGCAAATCGGCGTCACCTGCCAGAAGCAGTCCACCGACATTGCCGCCGTCTATGTGTTCATGACGGATGACAAGGCCCTCTCGGAACTGGACTTGAACAACTATGTCCGAATGAATGTGCGGGACGCCTTCGCCCGTCTGCCCGGAATGGGCAACGTTCAAATCCTCGGGCAGCACAACTACTCGATGCGCATCTGGCTTGACCCGTTCAAGATGGCGGCCCTAGGGGTCTCCCCCGAACTCGTCATGGGCAAGCTCAACAGCCAGAACCTGGCCGCCGCGGCGGGCGCGGTGGGCAGCGAGCGCTCCAGCGACTGCATCCAGGTCAAGCTCAACGTGAAGGGGCGCCTGCGCACCCCCGAGGAATTCGCGGAGATCATCCTGAAGAGCACTGACCGCGGCGAGCAGGTGCGCCTGGGGGACGTGGCCACCCTTGAACTGGGCGCGGAACGATACGTGGACGAGGGCGCCTTCAATGGGCGCACATCCGTCGCGCTGGCCCTGTTCAGGCAGACAGGGGCCAACGCGGTCCAGCTTGTCAAGGACGCCAATGCAATGCTTGCCGAACTGCGCACCCATTTCCCGGAGGGACTGGTGGATGTGCTGGCCTACGACCCGTCTGACTACATCATGGAGAATGTCCGGGAAATCGCCCGCACACTGATTTTCACCATAGCGCTGGTCATCCTCATCACATGGCTGTTTTTGCAGGACTGGCGCGCCAGCCTGGTGCCCGCCATCGCCATCCCCGTGTCGTTGCTGGGCACCTTTTTCGTGATGGCGCTGCTTGGCTACTCCATCAATGTCCTGACGATGTTCGGCCTCATCCTGGTCATCGGCTCACTGGTTGACAACGCCATTGTCGTGGTGGAGAACACAAGCCGCATCATCAACGAGGAGCATCTTGACGCGCGGCAGGCGACCATCAAAAGCATGGGGCAGATCACCAGCCCCGTCATCGCGGCCACCCTGGTGGTCTGCGCCATCTATGCGCCGATGGGGTTCTACGGCGGCATCATCGGCACCATCTACATCCAGTTCGCCATGGTGATGTGCGTTGCGCTGCTCATTTCCCTGGTCAACTCGCTCACGCTGTCCCCCGCGCTGTGCGCCCTGCTGCTCAGGCCGCAGTCCTCCTCCCGTCGGCCATTCATCCTTTTCAGGGTGTTCGAGAATTTCATCGATGGCTGCAAATGGGCCTCGCTGAAAGTCTCCGTGCTGATGGTGAGGCGCCTGTTCATCATGGTGGCGCTGATGGCGGCTGTCGGCGTGGCGCACTGGGGGCTGCTCAAGCGCATCAACGGCGGCTTCCTGCCGGACGAGGACAAGGGTTCCCTTCTCTGCGAACTGGAGCTTCCGCCTGGCGCCGCCCTGGCGCGGACCAGCGAGGCGTGCGAGCAGTTCACCAATGCCGTCAAATCCATTCCAGGCGTGCGGAACGTCACCACCGTGGCCGGCTATTCCCTGATGTCGGGCGCCGCCGAGAACCTGGGCTTCATGATCGTCGATTTGCGGCGGTGGCCGGAACGGCCTTCCAAGGACCTCTCCATCTCCGCGATCCGCGACCGCGTCATGGGATGCGCCAACCAGATGCCCGAGGCGCAGCTCCGCGTGTTCCAGCCGCCCGCCATCATGGGCCTTGGCGTGACCGGCGGCGTGACACTCGCCTTCCGCACAACAGGAGACGACACGCCGCTGGAATTCGAGTCGCAGGTAGGCAAACTCCTCGGACTGCTCAACGACAAGGCGCTCAATCCCGATGTGCTTTACGCCTTCTCCTCCTACAACGCCAGCACACCCCAGCGGTTCCTGGACATTGACCGGCACAAGGCGGAGGCGCTGGGCGTGTCCACGGACAGCATCTTCACCACCTTGCAGAACCATTTCGCCGGCATCTACGTCAACGACTTCAACATCAGGGGATATTCCTTCCAGGTCAAGACAGAGCTTTCCCGCAGTGAAAGGGCGGTCATGGATGACCTGGAGAATGTGCTGGTGCAGAACAGCCGCGGCGAGATGGTGCCGCTGATTTCCCTCTGCGAGGTCAAAAGCGAACTGGGCGCGCGAAAGCTGGAGCGCTTCAACCAGAACCTGTCGGCGACCGTCACCGTCATTCCCCGCCCCGGCGCCTCCACCGGAAAACTGATGGCCGACATCAGGGGGCTCATCGACAAGAACTACTCCAACGACTACTCCCTGAGCTGGACGGACATGTCCTACCAGGAGGACAAGAACCAGGGCCGGATGTGGCTTCTGATGCTGATGGCCCTCACCTTTGCCTACCTGTTCATGGCGGCGCAATACGAGTCCTGGACGATTCCAATCCCCGTGGTCCTCACCGTCTCCTTTGCGACGCTGGGCGGCCTGCTGGCGCTTTACCTTGGCCACCGTCTGCTGGACATCTACGCGCAACTGGGCCTCATCATGCTGGTTGGCCTCTGCTCCAAGTCCATCATCCTGATGGTCGAGTTCTGCATGCAGCGCAGAGCGGCGGGAAGGAGCGTGGAGGAGGCGGCGGCGGACGGTTTCGACGTGAGATACCGAGCGGTGATGATGACCGCCTGGTCCTTCATCATAGGCGTGCTGCCGCTTCTGTTCGCATCGGGGGCCGGCGCCGAGGCACGTCGGATGATTGGCGTCACCACCTTCTGGGGAATGCTAGCGGCCTCCACCATCGGCCTTGTCTTCGTGCCTCCGCTCTACGCCCTTTTCCAGCGGCTCGCCGAGTTCTGCTCCGGGCGTTCCGGCCAGGGTGGCTGAAGCCAGGGGGACGCCGCAACCATAGTCGGGCCGACGCGGCCAATACGGCATCTGACCAGCATCAGTGACTGAAGGATTACAAAGCATCCCTGGCGCCGAAAAGACAAAGTGCGCATTGACGCTTGCGTAACTTCGCGCGAATGCTATAGTAAGCGTTGTGCAAATACACGGAAGAGCAAGTCACCCATCCCACCCCCAAAAAGGAGGTCCTTAGATGACCAGAAAGATTGCATGCATATTCGCATCGCTGATATGCGCCATGCTGTGTTCGGCGTACACGACAGACAATGCGACCTTCTTTGAGTTCAGCGACACCGGCGTGACCGTGACGGAGGGCAAATACACGGGCTACAAGACCTCCGGCGCCGCCGTCACCCTCAATGGCGCGGGCACCTACGTCTTTTCGGGCGAGTGCTCCGACGGCTCCATCAAAGTCGCCAAGGCGACCACCGGGACCGTGCGCATTGTCCTGGCGGGACTGACTCTGACGAACACAGGGACGGAAACCACGGCGGTTGCGCCGCTCCTCGTCAACAAGAGCAACACGGTCGTCATCGAGGCCTTCGAGGGCACCACCAACACCTTGGC
>JAFRLP010000461.1 GCA_017431185.1 Victivallales bacterium
CCTCTCGGATCCGGGCAATCGCCCCTTTGGCCTCTTTGCGAACATTGTCCCGAACGCAGACAATGCCAATCAGCGACAATGCCGCATCCTCTCGTTCCCCCGATGCCTTGGCGACCGCCAGCAACCGCATCGAGCGGGCGGCCTGCTGATCCAGGTAGGCATTTATCGCGGCGAATTCCGTCAAAGGGCGTTCCACGCCTTCCGCATCCACATAACGCGTGCAATGCTCCAGGATGCGCTCCGGGGCGCCTTTCACGTAGCACTCGGTCAACGGCCCTTGACAAACCACGACACTAGAGAGTTTACGGATGGAGTCAAATGGATGAGAGGAAACCACGCTCTCGCGGGAAAGTGCCACGCCCTGCCCTTGCGCCATCAGAAACGCCATCAGCGCCCGGTCGGTGCTGTTGCCTCCGATCACCATGTTGTCACGCCCGGCGACAGCACTGTTGTTGAGGCCGATTCCCATCCGAAACTCCTTCTGCAACGACGATGGCAGCTCCCCAAAGGAATGATAGACTCTGCCATCCGCAGCGGCAAGTTCCACCACCGACAAGCATCCCTCGGTAATCGTTCCCGTCTTGTCACAGAAGAGAATGCTTACGCTGCCGGAAGTCTCCAGACCGTGGATTTTGCGTACCAGGACATGGTCTTTGACCATCTTCAGACTCTGGATTGCCTGCAGAATCGAACTGAGCATCGGAAGCCCCTCGGGGACGGCGCAGACGATAATGGTGACGGCGACAGTCACCGCATCTACCAGCAACCGCATCCAACCGGCCAAGTCCTCCGGTAATTTCCCTGAGAAACAGGCAACCAACAGAATCGCCGCCATAATGGCCGTGGCGCCCAAATAACCGAACCAGGTAATCTGCCTGGCAAGGTGTGCCAACTTCACCTGCAAAGGGGTCATGCGGGGCCTTTCCCGAGCGGCCAATGCGGCTTGCCCAAACTCCGTCTTGTCTCCCACTGCCATGACCTTCTGATAAGCCTCGCCATCGCAAATCACGGTGCCGCGATAGATATAATATGGGTTAAGAAGATCTTTGACCTGATAGGTGGTCTCCGGCGGCAGAGGACACTTGGACGCCTCCTCAGACTCGCCGTTCAAGGCGGATTGGTCCACCTTCAAAGTCCCCTCCAGCAATATGCCATCCGCCGGAATCTTGTCACCGGTCTGGAGAAACACCACATCTCCAACCACCACGGAATCCAACGGAATTTCCTGCAACTGGGCATCCCGTATGACTTTGACCTTTTCCCGAGAATTCTCCGCCTGGCGCAACAACGATGCTTTGTCTTCCTGTCTGAATTCAAAGATGGCAGCCACGCCATTGGCAAGCAAAATAGCGATAAAGATGCCAAAGGGCTCATACCAGGCAGCCTTCCCATAGCAAAGAAGAACCACCTGAATCACCAGCGCCACCAGCAGAATCAGAATCATCGGCTCGCGCAGCCCAACCAAAAATTTGCCCCACAGCGGCTGCCGGGGCACTTCCGTCAATGCGTTGGAGCCATGAAGCTGCCTGCTTTCAGATACTTGTTGATTGTTTAGACCTGTAAAAGACATCCTCTGCCTGCCCGTGTCAGCGGTCGTTTTGACTTCTCAAACCAGATAATTTATTTGAGGCCCGGCATCAATCCTGTCACCCACCAACGAAATCGATTTGAAACCATTTCGTACATTAATTTGTTTTTAGGGGATTGCCATCCGTTCTCTGGCAAAAACGGCTGTCAGGCTGGGAAAAGCAACGGAATTCAACAGGAGATCCAATCTAGAGGTAATACGGGAATGACGCCCCCCCATATCTCCGTCAAGGATTATACAAGTGAAAGCTTCGTTTTCAAATTATTACCAAGAAGGTTGCCTTTGTCGTAAATAAACAACACACAATATACTTATATCCATATTAGTAAATACATATTCAAACCCGCCAAATGGAATTTATTCATGAAAAAAAGTGTTTTTGAGAATCGGTTTCGAGGTTATAAATCAGTTTGTAGCATTATATTAGAAATTTGTCGCGACCGACATCTTGGTCTCGGGGCAGGTTTTGGGCTTTTTCATGCTTTCTGTGCCCCCCAGGCCTTTGAAGATTCCTTGACACGGCGGGTGAAAATCTCCTTTTTTTCGCTGTCGGTGCATTTGTTTTCCGTTTCGTTTCTGGGCAAATATAGGATTTTCGCAATGTTTTCGAGCGCATTGATTATCATGCTGGTCGGCATGGGGTTCGTCTTTGTCTTTCTGGGAATTCAGGTCATTATCACCCTTCTGGCCGCCAAAGTCGGTTCCAAATACGCCTATTTATTGCCGGAGCCCGAGAAGAAGAAACCAGCCGCCGCCGCACCGAAATCACCAGCTGCCGGCGACACTGAAATCGCGGCTGTAATCGCCGCCGCGCTGAAGCAGGCCGGTAAGCTCCCGCTATAATCTATTTTCGATTACAGTTCCGCATGCGCTAGAATACTGCGTATCTCCCCTTTCCTTAATCCAACAAAACC
>JAFRLP010000462.1 GCA_017431185.1 Victivallales bacterium
ATTCTCGCTGACTGCTTCGAGCCAAGCGAGACAGGCATCAAGACGGAACTTGTCAAGCAGTTCTGGCCATCGGCCAAATAGGGTTCCATGCCATGGCGAAAATCAAACTGACAAAGAACGAGCTTAAGAACCAGAGGGACGACCTCAAGCGGTTCCAGCGCTACCTCCCCACCCTGCAGCTTAAGAAGCAACAGCTGCAGATGGAGGTCCGCGGCGTCCGCGAGAGCATGCTCTCGCTGGAGTCCGAAATCGCGTCGCTTGAAGACTCATGGAAGGGGACGATTCCCCTTCTGAGCGGAACCGACGCGGCTGACGCGTTCGACCTAATCACCGTCAAGGACTGGCATGTCGGCCACAGGAACGTCGCGGGAATCGAAGTACCCACCTTCGTGAGCATCACTTTCGGCGACCCTGAATACGACCTCTTCTCTTCGCCTGTCTGGTACGACGACATCGTCGCCATGGCGCAGAAGCGCATAGAGCTCACGCTCCGCCACCAGATTATGGAGGAGATGCTTACCCTCATCGAACAGGAACTGCGGGTGGTCAGCCAGCGTGTCAACCTCTTCGAGAAGGTCAAGATTCCCGAGGCCCTCGAAAACATCCGCAAAATCAACATCTACATCGGCGACCAGATGACGAATTCCGTTGGCCGCTCCAAGATTGCCAAGGGAAAATGCGCACAACGGGACGCAGAGACCGTCCTCTAACCTCAACGCCAGGGTCCAAACATGATTGAAACGATGAAACACATCATGATTGCCTGCCTGGACAAGGATAGGCAATCAGCAGTGGAGGCACTGGGAAGACTGGGCACTGTCCATGTCACCCCCATGTCGGCCCCCGCGTCCGAGGAACTTGACTCCCTGCGCAAAAGGCATGACAATCTCCTCAAGGTCATCAATGCATTCCAGGGGCTGGAAGTCCAGCCCTCCCCCGGCGTCAATGACTCCCCCGAGGAACTGGTTGACCAGGCGCTCGCCCTGATGGAGGAGCGTCAGCAATGCCAGGAGCAGGAACGCTCCACCGAACTGGCCATCACCGCCCTTCAGCCCTGGGGCTCCTTTGACAGGGCGCAACTGGAGACTCTGGCAGACCGCGGACTGCATGTCTATCCCTGCCAGGCTGCCAAGGCCAAATTGCTGGAACTGCTGGAAGCGCCTTTGTCAGACGCGGTTCACGCCTACCCGCTGAAGCAGCCAAAGGATTTGCCCCAGGGCACGGTCTGCCAGATTCTCTCGAAAACCAAGGACGTCGTCCGGTTCGCAATCATCTCCCGTGAGGCGCTGGACGAGTCACGCCTGCCCTTGGCGCAGCTTCCCGCCCAGACCGACCTCAAGCAGCTCCATCGCGACCTGAATGCCCTGCGGCAGCGCCAGGCCGACCTCGGCGTCCAGCTCAAAAAACTTGCCGCACGCTCTGGTGCGCTGGAGGATTACCGCCAGAAACTCGACTCCCAAATCGAATTCGCCACCGCCAGGGACAGCATGGCCTCCTCCAACCGGCTGGCTTTCCTCAAAGGATATGTCCCGGAAACCAAGCTGGACGCCGTGAGGATGGCCGCCCGCACCAATGGCTGGGCGATTCGCCACGAGGATGTCGCGGAGGACGATGGGGATGTGCCGGTTCACCTGCTCATCCCACGCCCCTTCCGCATGGCACAGGCAATCTTCG
>JAFRLP010000463.1 GCA_017431185.1 Victivallales bacterium
CAATGGAGCCCCCTCCGAATACACGCGGCGGAGGTGGCTGCGCTTCGCCACGTCCGGCGCCAAACTGCTTTACGGCACCGAGGCCTGCGCCGTGATGCATTCAGGGCGCTCCAATCCCAACCAGCTGATGCTGGACGACACGACCGCGCCCGCGCTCCGCGATATCCTCCGCGACATGCGAAACGCCCATCGCGAAAAGTTCGGCAGGGATGACGACCTCGCCATCGGACTGCAACTGACCCATTCGGGACGCTTCGCGCACCCCAATGAGTCCCATCGGCTCGAGTCCGTCACGGCCTACTCTAATCCGTTGTTGGACAAGAAGTTCGGATGCACTTCGGCAAATGTGGTGAAGGATGGTGATATTCCAGGCATCATCGCCCGTTACATTCATGCTGCCGAACTGGCGCAGCAATGCGGTTTTGACTTTGTTGACGTCAAGTGCGCCCACGGCTACCTTTGCCACGAGTTCCTTTCCGCCTACGACCGTCCAGGTCCATACGGAGGTTCCTTCGAGAACCGCACGCGGTTTTTCCGGGAAATCGCCGACGGCATCCGCAAGGCGTGCCCGAACTTGCCGATTTCCGCCCGCGTCAGCATCTTCGACCTGGTGCCTTTCGTCAAGGGCGAGGATGGCTACGGCAAGCCAATGGAGTGGGCCGGACCATATCCCTACGCCTTCGGCGGGGACGGCACGGGCATGGGAATGGACCCCGATTTGAAGGAGACCGTCCAGTTTGTGCAACTGCTGCGCGAATACGGCTGTGACCTCATCTGCGCCTCAATCGGCAGTCCGTATTACTGTGTCCACATGCAGCGTCCCGCCTATTATCCAGTGGCGGACGGGTATCTTCCGCCAGAAAACCCCATCTACAATGTCTCGCGGCACTTGACGGCGGTGCGCCGTCTGCGCGAACTCTGTCCTGGCTTGCGGGTGGTGGCCTCGGGGCTAAGTTGCTTGCAGGAGTATATGCCGAATGCCGCCGAATACGCCATCGCGCATGATGAGGCGGACTTTGCGGGCATGGGACGCATGGTGCTCTCCTATCCCGAAATGTGCGCCGACACTCTGGCAGGGCGTCCTTTGCAGCGTCGTTGCATCTGCCGTACCTTTGGCGACTGCACCAACGCCCCCCGCTTTGGTCTGGTGTCAGGATGCTACCCGCTTGACCACTTCTACAAGCAGTTGCCGGAGTATGAGAAACTCTGCCAGTGCAAAAAGCGTTGAATAGCGGAGTTATTTCATTTTCGGTGACAATTGGGAGACGGCCTCTTTCAGTGCCGTTTCATAAAGCACTTCCATCTGCTGGACGGGGGTGTGCCTGGCCGAGAAATGCAGGGTTCGGTCGAAGGTGACCAGCGTCTGCAATTCGCCATTGGAATCGGTCAGTTTCAGCGTGCCCGAAACGTGTCCCCAGGCTCCGCCAAGGGTACATTCCGTAAGCAGCGGAATCAGCAGGTGACGCGCTTGCAGGAAATCGGCGATGAGGGCGTAATTGCGCGGTGACACGGATTGCGCGGGGTCGATGCCGTTGCTGCGCAGGATTCGCTCGATATCGCTGGATTGCGCCAGGCGCAACTGACGCTGGAGGAGAAGGCGGGTCAAGGTGGCGAGGGCGATAGGGGGAGCGTTGGCGGGGATGGCGGGACTGAGGGCGACTGGTGGCAGTATCGCCAGCAGACGATTGCCAGGACTGGCTGAAAGCAACTGGTCTGTCAAGGATGGCACGGCCCCCAGCAATTTGGCGAACGACTTGTAATGCCGGTGAAGGGAACGGTCTGGCAGACGTAAGCCCTGTCGGCAGTCCAAAATCGCCAGGTGAAGTGTAAGTCCTTTGTGGCTAACTAGTTGCACTTTGCTGATTAGGAGGAGGTCAAGACCTGTCAGTCTGGCCAGTTTCCCGCTCTGTTCCGCTGGCAGGGCAAACCAGTCGGCACGGGATGGCAGGCCACTGCCCGCCAGTCTGTCAGTAAAGAGTGCTCTTGGAGTCAACTGGAGATGCTCTCCTTCCTGTGCGACCTGTTCGCTTGCCCTTTCCAGTGCATTCCAGAGCCGTTCTGACTCCTGCGGGGGCAGCGCCTCCCCGCAGACCGGTTGGGCCACCGCCAAGCGCGTCATCGGAGTCTCCGCCAACAGAGCCAGCGATAACAGCAACAGCAGTGAGATGAATCGTTGTTTCATAGCTTACGGTAAAATCAGGACAAAATTGTTCCTGTTCAGAACCCCGGACTACTTCAATCCGCGAGGCCTGAAGGCCTCGCGGGCAGGTTGGGGACTCACGCCTGGCACGTCAGGCTCAATTGGCAAATCTGAGGCTGTGTGCGTCAAAGCAGGTGGGGGGCTGAATAGGTACGCAAAAAACGACAAGGGCGCGATTCCTCAAGAACACGCCCAAAACAGTTCCCCGGCTTGGCTGATGCCGCAGGGGTGGAAAAGGTTGGTTTCAGGATTTCAGCGCTTCTTCTTTTTGGCGGTGATGTTGGGACCCGAGGGGCCGGCGGAGATGTTGGGACCCGAGGGCCCGAAGTTTTGGTGGGAGGTGGAGGAGATGTTGGGGCCCGAGGGACCGGCGGCGCCTGGCGGCAGAGTGGAGGCAGCCTTGCGCTTGACAGGTTTCTTGGCGGCAGCGTCATTGAGCATGCCGTCCAGAAAATCCAGGGAATCGGAGGATTGCTTTTTCATGGTTGAGGTGGGTTAGGGGAGTGGGTTGCTGGGCATCCAAATGGATGGGTCACGGAAAGCCTGCTTGGCGTAATATCCCCCATTGTGGTGGACATTCCACACGAAGCGGAAGTACTTCTCGAAAGAGGGCGCGATGGTGGTCAGGCTAAACCTGGCCATGGCGGAACGCCGGATATGCGTGCGGTCAAGCGACGCGCAGAGCGGAATGGCCGCCTGGAATTCGGCGGCTGTGCGGCAGCGGAAGCCAGTCTCGCCTTGCAGGACGGTTTCGGCGAAGGCCCCCCAGTCGGTGGTGATGACGGGTGTGCCGCACATCTGCGCCTCGATGGCCACATAGCCGAAAGGCTCCAGATAGAGGGTGGGCATCAGGACAGCGTAGGCCTCGGCAAGCAGTTTGACTTTTGCCTCGCCTGACCAGCCATCGTGCTCGACACGCAGGGGGAATCCCGCCGCCTCCGCGCATTGCCGTGCCAGGTCAATGCCCTTGTCCGGGACATTGCGTCCCAAATAGAGCAGGTATCCGCCGGTGACGGGGGAGGTGTGGTACTCGTCAGCGGGCAGGAAGTGCGGAATGACCGTGTCGAAGAACCTGGTGTGCCAGGTGTTGTCTGGCTGGCTGGTGTAGATGGCGGTCTGCTGGGAGTAGGAGGGGAAGACGCGGTAGGCCGCCCAGCAGTGGTTGTAGCCCACCATCGGCTCCAGAATGGGGAAGGGGCAGTTCTTCACATCAGCCTGGGCCGCACCGTAGAGCGAGGCGGCGAGTTCGATGCGTCCGTCCGCGATTTGATTGCGGGTCAGCAGACGGGAGAGGCGGCTGCTGTAGAGACGGTGCCAGCCATTGCCGTATTTCCAGTGTGCGGTTGGCTGTCCTGTGGAGGCGAAGCCGCCTCCCGCCGGCACCTTGCTGCCAGGCATCCCGTAGTATATGTAGGGTATGCCGAGGTGGGCAAGCATCCGGCAGAAGAGGTGGCAGTTGTGGAGTTGCGCGTCAGCGGGATGGGCCTCCAAGTCCAGGGGCAGGTTGGGGTGTCCCAGCACGTGGATGCAGGCGAAGTCGGGATTCGGGGGAGTCTCCTCCCAGTGTCCGCGGCAAAGTTTGCGAAATGCGGGGGGGACGTCCCAGTCGTATGGGAAACTGGCGCACTGCACAGGTTTCACGGCGTTGATGCGGCAGAGGTTGTCCTTGGTGAGGAAGATGCAGCTGCCGTCCTCATGTTCAGTGAGGGCAAGTCCCTGGCGGTCAGTCGCAAGTTTGGTGTATTGTCCTATGAACTGCTCGACTCCAAGGCCCAGGGCATGGGCCATCGCGGGAATCTCTGTTTCCCGTATGCGCACTTGCCCTGGCCATCGGCAGCAGGTGCCGCAGCATTCACAATGAAACTGTCCCGGTTTCTTCACGGCGCGTCACTTGTCGAAGGGCAGTTTGATGACTGGGCGTGAGGCTGGAGGCGCTGACGGCTGTTCGGCGGGGAGGGGAATCTGGCTGGGACGCAGAATAATCCCTCTCTGCACGTCCTCAACGCTGATTTGGCCATACCCCTTGAGCAGTCCGGCATAGGAGAGTTTGGAGTCCACGCGGGTGATTTGCACGGTGGCGATGCGCTCTTCGGTGGGGCCGAGTGATTCGCCGTTGACTGGATTGGTGATTTCCTCTCCCAGGCGATAGACGTCATAGAGGGCGCCTGGCATGATGAGGCTGCCGCCCCTGTCCAGGACCAGTTCGCCGTTGGAGAGGATCTTCACGCCGTTGATGGGGTAGATGTTGTCCATGGCGGCGGCAATGCCCAGCCCCGCATTCTGCATTAAAAAGTGGTAGGCGGTCAGCACGTCCCCGTTGGTTTGGGCAAGTTCCTGTGGCGTCAACTCGATGGTCAGATGGTCTGCCCACTTGATTTGGGAGGTGGCGACCACGACAATGCGGTAGTCCAAATCGATGAAGGCACGGTCAATGCCAGAGACGGCGGCCCCGGAAATCGCGATGGTCGCCGTCTGGACAGGGGCGACATAGAGTTGCTTCACGTTGCCTACCACCAGGTAGTCCAAACCGAGTGTCTGACCCAATTTGGCCATTTCAGACGCAGGTGAATTGGACTCGATGAGCCGTTTTTCGGCGGACAGCGCGCCGTTGTCCATTCTGGTCAGCACCGCGAATCTCCGCGACTGGGTGAAATGGAGATTGAAGTCGCTGAGCAGGTCGTCCGTCACTGTGGAGGCCAGAACCTGGGAGGCGCCGACCGTGAAGGACTTTTCGCGTGCGGTAAAGGGCACCATGGCGATTTTGCGCCGCGTGTCGGGGGAGAGGCCAGGTGCCTGGTAGCGGGTGATTTCCGCCGTCAGGCGCACCTTCCAGCTGCCGTCCTGCTGTTTCTCGCTGGAGAGGATGCGGTAGGTCTTGACGGCTCCCTGGGTCAGCATTGACAGTCTTTCGTTGGTCTGTTCGCTGACCGTGGTGGTGCTGGTGTTTTCGCCGTTGGTGGTGGTGCTGACGCGCGCCAGGGCGCTTTCGACGGCGCGGGTATTGTCGAGGGCGGTGCCCGTGACTTGGCGGATTGCCTCCGCCAAGGCGTTGGCGATGGCCTGGTTGTGGGTGATGCCCACGCCCTCGGTCTCGACCGTCTCGGCGGTGGTCTGCGCGTGAAGCGTAAGAGCCAGGAATAGGGTCAATAGGACAACAGAAAGATTACGAAGCATCAGAAATCCTCCAAGGTGTTGATTCGCTTGCCGTTATATGAACCAGGCTGAACGGTTTTGGCCGGCTGCGCCTGCGGAGTTTGGATGCGCGGCTTGGGGGCGTTGAACTGCTGCATCGCGCGGAGCGTGCTGTATTTCCAGACCCGCACGGTGCAGAAGAACTCCTGCCCAGAGGGAATCTTGAAGGACTTGGGCGGCATCAGGCTGGACACCCCCTGCAATTTCATGCTGGAGTGAAGTCTGGCGCGCTCGCGGGTGATGGTCAAAGCCTTTTGGGTGGTCTTCTCCATGGTCAAGGCGTCTGGCTTGATTTCACGCTCCAGCACACGGCTGATCTCCGCGCCGTTTTGACGTTGGGTCTCCACGCCCAGGTAGCCATTGACGACCTCGGAAAGCTGCGTGTCCGCTGTGTCGATGGCGTTTTGGCGCGCATCCTGGCGGAGACGGTCGTTGATGTAGTCGTCCGTCCCGTCGGGCACAAAGGCGGAGACGGCATAGGAGAGGATGACGGGCGTGCCGTCCTCATCGTATGCCAGTCGCACTCCTTGGGTGCCGAGCATCTGCTGCACATTTTTCGGAAGCATCTCCTTGAGCGGGCGCCCTTTGCCGACGATGAGGGATGGGCGCTGCTGGGCGATGTCCTGGGCAATCTGGATGGTCTTGTCGCTCAGCACGGCTACCACGCCGACCACGGCATTTCCATTGGCGTCAATCACGACGTTGGACTGAAGAGGGAAAATTCCCGCCACGGAGCCAGATGCCTGTTTCATTGGTTCGACGACCAGGCGCTCCTTGAACAAAGCCTTTTTTTGAATCTGGTTCAGTCCTTGAACCTGTGCTTGGGGTGCCCCAAGCTTCTGGAGTTCAGCATCCAATTTGGCCTGGGAGACATCCAGCGATTTATCGAGGAGCGCCAGCAGTTTGTCCAGATAGCCAGGCTGATTTGGCGGCGGGAGTTCGCGGTCATTGTCGCGAAGGAAACTTCTGGCTCGGTCAGTGACAATGTGGCCGAAGCGCTCCATCACCATGGCCTCCTGGATTTGCATCATTGCATTGGCGAATGCAGCGTCCAGAAAACGGCCAAAGTCAGGGTGAAGGCATTTCTCCGCGGCGCTGGCGTATTTGAACTGGTAGATTTTGCCATCCTTCTCGCCCCAGTCCTCAATGCCAAACTCCTGCCGCACCTCCTCCGCCCACTCCTGGATGGTGTCAGTGGCTTTCTGGATGGCCCCAGGGGCAGACTGCCGGTTTTGCTGGTCAATGTCCGTCTGGGTAATCTGGACGGGGGGCGACGCTTCCTGCTCCTGGGAGGCAAATTCCTGGGCTTGGAGAGCGGTGCATGCCAGAGCCAGAGTGCCCAACCACGCCCACAAACGCTTCGTCACGTTGTTCTTCATGGTTTTCTCCTATTGAAACAGAAAGTTCACTTACGGTAAACTCCTATGAAACGTGGAGTAGCGGCGGCGTCCCGCCGCCGCCTGTGTTTCGTGCATCGTGCTGACGGC
>JAFRLP010000464.1 GCA_017431185.1 Victivallales bacterium
ATGGGCTGTTCAGTCAGTGCAAGCATCAAGGCGGCGCGCTTCAGCCTGAGACGTATGAGAAATGCGATTGGCGCATGTCCTGTCCACGCTTGGAAGTGATGCCGGAAACTGCTTTCGGACATGTGCGCATATGCGCAAAGCGTCTGGATTGTCGCAGCGCTGGACAAATTGTTCTCCATGTGACGGATTGTCCTTCCGATTTGGAAAAGGGCGTTCCCTTTGATGGAGCCCGCAATCATGGCATGCCTGAAAATGAAGACAAGAATATAGCAGAATTGGGCAAAGACGGCTTCGCTCCAGCCAACGTTGTGCGCAAGGTATTCCGTGCGTATCCCCTCAAGCAGACCAATCATTTCCGACATGATATCTTCGCTGATATGAAGGATTGGGGAAGGCTTGCCGTCCATGGCAAAAAGCATATTGAAGTTAGGAAGAGAGGAAAAGCCTTGCGGGAGTTGGCTGAGCCAGTCTTTCAGGAAGAGGAGCGTATAGTGCCTGAATTTATGGATTTTGCTGTATCGGTGAACAACGTCTGGAGGAAGGACCTGTATGTCTCCAGTCCCAAGATTTTCATGCCGTTCACCCGAGTCGTTGCAGGCGTTGCCGCTGACAACGATGACCAATTCGCCAAAGCCCTTGTGTACATGCCACAGGTCATTGACTCGCGGATACTCTCTCAGCTGTATGCATAGGCTCTCGTTTGCCTCTCTGCACACGTTTGACCAACGTATCTTGACGGGATTCTTTTCCGTATTATTTGCCATATTGTCCTATTTTCCGATTACCTAGACTCCTGATAACCACAAGAGACAGCGTGGTTCAAAATAGGGTAACACCAGTTACCCGCCGAACCGCCACATAATATTGTCCTGCACTCCGAGTTTTCAAGTTGCCCCCGTCCTTATTCCCACCTTTCCGAACATCTGCAGACAATGCATCAGTGACGGATACTGACCGCGCAGAGCGCAGTCTGCCAAACTCGCCACTCGTGCTTGTTTTCACAGGCTGGTTTGGCAGACCGCGCCCCGCGCGGTCAATGCCAACCGGCGCACAGGCAGGGCCACCCTGTTTTGAACCATGGCCCGATTTGTTTTTTGGGATTGAAAGACTACAGTAAAGGGCACTCTTTTCTAAACCCAAAACCATCAACCAGAAGAACCGTGATGCTAAAAAGAACCCTTTCCCTGTGTACCTGCCTTGTACTGGCGGCGTTTGCCAAGCCGGAAATCAAAATCACCCTTGACAAGGAAGACCACCTCTACCAATGCGGCGAACAGGCCGTCTTCACCGTCGAAGTGACCGAGGACGGCCAGAAACTGACGGACAAAGTGGAGACCGTCCTCAATCTGGACGGCGGCAAAACCATCAAAAAGGCCACGCTGAATTTGGCGGACGCCAACCCGTTCACCGTCCAGGGCACGCTGGACAAGCCAGGATTCCTGCGTCTGGTCGTGACCCTCCGCCAGAAAGTGGAGGGGAACCCCAAGCCGGTCGTCACCAGCGGTCTCGGCGCGGCCGGCTATGAGCCGCTGAAAATCAAGACAGGCGCCCCCGAGCCAGCCGATTTCCTCGCCTGGTGGAAAGGGGAATTGGCCAAGGCGGAGAAGAACATCCCGCTGGACGTACAGCAGGAGCCGGCCGAAATCAAGGCCAAGGGCTTCAAGGCGTACAAGGTCAGCTTCGCCGCGCCAGGCGGGCGTGTCTATGGCTTCCTCACGGTGCCTGAAAAGCCCGGCAAGTACCCGGTGGCGGTCTCCGTCCCTGGCGCAGGACCAGGCCAGGCAGTGCCGGGCGCAACGGCAGGCATGGTCACCCTGGGGATGAACGTCCACCCCTACGACCCCATTGCCCCTGAGGGCAAAACCATCAAAGACCTGTACAATGAACTCAACACCGTGGACGGCAAGCGGCTGATGTACATGTACCACGGCGGCCCCGACAGGGAGAGGCTCTTCTATTACCGCTCCATCATCGGCATCATGCGCTCGCTGCTGTGGCTGGAGAAGCAGGAGTACGTCAACCCCGGGAAGATGTGCTACTACGGCAGCAGCCAGGGCGGCGGCTTCGGCCTCATCCTGGGCGGCCTCTACGGCAAGTTCCAGGCCATCGTCTGCAATGTCCCCGCGATGTGCGACCATCTGGGCAACCTGGACGGCGGACGCCGCCCCGGCTGGCCGCAGTACATGCTGCAACCCTCCTTCAGCAAGGCGGCGGACGCGGCCAAGGCGACGGTGCCCTACTACGACGGCGCGAACTTCGGACGGCACATCACCTGCCCCATCCGCGTCATCGTGGGGTTCATCGACAACGTTTGCCCGCCGAGTTGCGTCTATGCCACCTACAACGCGCTTGCCTCCAAGGACAAGCAAATCATCAATTGCGTCGATATGGGGCACAGTGGGGGCCCTGCCTACAGTGAGGCCATCAAATGGGCGCGCGGAATCGTCAATCCGCCCAAGAAACCCGCCCCGAAGAAATAAAAGTCGTCTGTCAAATGGGCACTTCACCTGCCGTACATGTCATTAGCCTGGGCTGCGCCAAGAACCTCGTGGACACCGAGGTGATGTGCGGGGCCTTGGTCACCGAGGGCTTCTGCCTGGCGGAGGCCTCCAGGGACGCCGACGTCCTGCTCATCAACACCTGCGGCTTCATCCGTGACGCCCGCAAGGAGTCGGAGGATGCCATCCAGCGCGCCCTGAAATGGAAAACCCGCAGGGCGGGGCGGCTGGTCGCGGTCGCGGGCTGCCTGGTGCAGCGCAACCCGCAGCAGGTCGCCCAGGACTACCCTGACATTGACCTGCTGCTGGGACTGGACGACCTGCGGCGCCTGCCGGAACTCCTTCGGCAAGCCCAGGCACGGCAGTCCCCCGCCATCCCGACAGGGTGCCTGCCCACCTTCCTCTACAACGAGCAGACGCCCCGCATGCCGCTGACCCCAGCCACCTTCGGGTACATCAAGATAGCGGAGGGGTGCGACCACCGCTGCGCCTACTGCGCCATCCCGCTCATCCGAGGGCGCCAGAGGTCGCGGAGCGTTTCCTCGGTGCTGGCGGAGTGCCGCCAACTCCTCTCTTTGGGCATGCGGGAACTCAACCTCATCGCCCAGGACACATCCCGCTACGGAGAGGACTTGAAGGACGGAACCTGCCTGGAGAAACTCCTGCGCGAGATTGACACCCTGCCTGGCGAATTCTGGGTGCGTGTGCTCTATACCCATCCGCTCCACATCACTGACGGTCTGCTGGACGCGCTCGCCCACTCCCGGCATGTCGTGCCCTATCTGGACATGCCATTGCAGCACATCGCCACCAACGTTCTCCATCGAATGGGACGGGGGATGGACGGACAGGCCACCCGCGCGCTCCTGGCTGCCATCCGCGGCAAATACCCCAATCTCGCGTTCCGAACCACCTTCCTGGTGGGTTTCCCAGGCGAGACCAGCGACGACTTCGAGGAACTCCTCTCCTTTGTCCGCGACTTCCGCTTTGACCGCCTGGGCGCATTCGCGTTCTCCCCCGAGGAGGGCACGCCCGCCGCCGCCATGCCCGACCAGATTTCCCCGCGGGTGGCGGCCAGGCGCAGAAACATCCTGCTCGCCACCCAGCAGGAAATCTCCCTGGAGAACAACCAAAGGATGGTCGGCAAGGTGATGGAAGTCCTTCTGGAGGAGAAAATCCGAAGGCGTGAATGGCAGGGGCGCAGCCCCTTTGACGCACCTGACGTCGATCAGACCGTCACCGTCACCGCCCGCCCTGGCCGCAAAGCCCCGGGCTTCGCCAGGGTGACCATCACCGCCGCCAGCGAATACGGCTGGTCAGCCACCGAGAATTAACCGCATACGCGCATCCGGCCCCATTGCCATGGCTTCCACCACGTCCAAACCATCCTCCCGTCCCTTGCCCCGCACCATTGGCCGCTATCGGGGGCATATCGCCCGCAACGGACTCTTTCTGACTCTGCTGGTGGCGATGGTGGTCGGCGTGTACTATGGCGTGCGGTCTCTGCACTCCTATTTCATCAACGACAACACGCACTTCAGTTTTCGGGAACTGGATATGGAGCCGACCCCGCATTTCTCACGCAAACGGGTACTGGAGATGCTGGCGGAGGCGGGCTGCACCATGCCAGGCGTGAAGCCCGCCACCAATCTGCTGAACGTCGATATGGCGGCCATTCGCAAACGGCTGCTGGCGGAACCGACAATCGAGACGGCGGAACTCTACCGCGTGATGCCTGACACCATCCACCTCACCATCAAGGAACGCCAGCCGCTGCTCAAACTCATCGGTGCCGACAACCAATACCTCGGCGTGGTGGATGAGAACGGCGTGCCAGTCCCATACGACGCCAGTTACAACACCATCACCCTGCCATTCGTCTATTACGCCTTCCCGCAAGGCGCCATTGAATACGGCAAGGCCACCGAAAACCGGGGGCTGCTGGCGGTGCTGACGTTGATTCGGCTGCACGCCATCCGTCCCATCCAGCCTCACCTGGGCTACAATTTCGGCTACATTCTGGTGAACTACAAACAGGAGCAACTGGATTGCCGGCTGGTTCCATTCGCGGACAACCGCGTTGTGCTGAACAACGCACAGGTGCTTTTCCCGCTGGACACGGACAGGCTTCTGGAGTCGCTGACCCGCTTCGAGACCATTCTCAAACTCAAATACGAAGGCCGCGAAACCATCACCTACGCGGACACATCCCTCAGCAACAACCTTCCCACCAGGGATTGACTGCCCATGAACATCGACATCCAATTCAAGGAACACCTGAAAGCCATCAAGCCCCTGCACGGCGTGAACCGCTCCCCGATACGGCTCACAGCCGAGAAAATCGTGGAATTCGAGGAGGCGGGCATTCCCTTTGTGCGCACCCACGACTGCGGCGGCGCGTATGGGCGCGGCGTCTTCGTCGATATCCCAAACCTCTTCCGTGATTTTGACGCCGACGAAAACGCCCCCGAATCCTACGACTTCGCGTTCACTGACCGCTACCTCTCCTGCATCGTCAATGCAGGAGCCAAGGTATTCTTCCGGCTGGGCGTGACCATTGAGAACAACTGGCGTATTCGCGCCTACCGCATCGCCCCGCCCAGGGATTTCGCCAAATGGGCACGGGTCTGCGAGCACGTCGTCCGCCACTACAATGAAGGGTGGGCGGACGGGTTCCAGTGGGGCGTCCAGTACTGGGAAATCTGGAACGAGCCGGAGAATCCCCCGATGTGGCAGGGCACGCGCGAGCAGTTCCTCGAGTTCTATGCGGAGGCAGCCACCCATTTGAAGCGCTGCTTCCCCGCCATCAAGGTCGGTGGCTACGCCGGCTGCGGATTCTACTCGTTCAACCGCGAGGGAACCAACGACTTCTACAAAGGGTTCCTCACCTGGTTCGATGAATTCCTCGCCTACAACCGCAGCCACGCCGTCCCCATGGACTTCTACTCGTTCCACCTCTACACCAATGACCCGAAGGAGATCATCCTGCACGCCAACTACGCCCGCGGAAAACTGGACGCGGCGGGATTCACCAAAGCCGAACTCATCTTCAACGAATGGAACTACGCCGTCACCAACAAGGAGACCTTCGGCTCCGATTTCGATGCGATGAAGGAATTGCCCGGGGCCCTCTTCATCGCCGAGTCGTTCTGCCGAATGCAGGACAGCCCCATCGACAAGGCGATGTACTACGACGCCGAACCATCCTCCGGCTACGGCGGTCTCTTCTATTTCCCCAGCCAGCGCACCACTCCCACCTTCCAGTCCTTTGTCGCCTTCAATCAGCTCTACCAATTGGGGCAGCAGGCCAAGGTCACAGCCGACCTCCCCGACCAGGTGGTCATCCTGGCAGCGACGGACGGGGCAACGGGGAAAGTCCTGCTCGTCAACCGCGGAATCGACGACCTCCGCATCCCATTCTCCTGCGACGTGACTCTGGAGAATGCGACGGCAAAAACGCTGAAGGACGGGAAACTCGCCCCCATTGCGGAGCCAGGCGCCGCACATCTGCTCCAGAACGGTCGGCTGAGCCTCACACGCCAGACCCTCCTTCTGCTGGACATCCCCTTCAATGGGCAGGCACAAGCCGCTCCGGCGCCGCTGGCCTCCGCAGGAAGGCAGGCCCCAAACAACGCCAATGGCATTGATGGATGAGGTATTTGCAAAACTGCCGCCCAACCGCCAAAACGCCGCAAGCGATGAGGCCATCGCGCCGTGAAGGCGGTTGAGATGAGAGTTTTGCAATTGCCTCAGACAATGTTCGGGAACTTTTTCGAACGCAGGCTGTCAAAGTGACAAAACGATGGATGACGACAGAGCACTCGTAAGCCGATACCAGGCTGGGGACAAGACGGCGTTTGACGAACTCGTCAGGCGTCATTCTGGCCACGCCTATCAGGTCGCCTATGGTGTTCTTGGCAACCGCGAGGACGCGGAAGAGGTCGCCTCCGACACCTTCATCCGCATCCAAAGGGCCCTCCCCCAATTCCGCGGGGAGTCGGAATTCACCACCTGGATGTACCGCATTGCCTTGAATCTGGCCAGAAACAAGTACCGCTGGAACAAGGTGCGCGGCTCCCAGGTCAATGTCAGTTACAACGCCCCACTCCCAGGCAATGACAATGGAGACGACGAACGGCATTTCGACGCTCCCGACGCAAGCCTCCCGCCAGACCAGGCGGCCACCCTCCGCGAACTGGAGCACAACCTGATGGCTGAACTCCAGCGACTTCCCGAGGTGTACCGCGAGGCACTGGTGATGCGCAACATCCAGGGAATGTCCTACGAGGAAATCGCCGAGGTGCTGGACTTGAAGCTCGGCACCGTCAAATCCCGCATTGCCCGCGCCAGGGAGGAACTGCGCAGCAGACTGGAACTTTGAGCAGTCCGCCAAGGAAAAACAACCATGGACAAAAACACCAATGACAGCCTCTGTCCCTCTCCGGAGGAACTTCAGGAATATCGCGACCTTCCGGCCCAAATGCAGGCCAGCCATCCGCTGGCCTCCCATATCGCCAATTGCCAAGAGTGCCAAAGGCACATGCAGGCGTATGCGCTCATGGACAAGGCATTGGGACGGATGATGACCCCGACGGAAGGGCTGTCTGGACGAATCCTGGCCGCTGTCCATACCCCGGAACTGCCCCAGCAGAACACGTCGTCCCCCTCCTCCTGGTGGCAGCGGCTGGCCTGGGGCGGCATTGCGGCTGCGGCCTGCCTGGCGATAACCATGGGAGTCTGGGCGCGGCGAAGCGTCCCGAATGGGAACAAGGTGCAAGTGGCGGCGAACACGCCGAAAACGGCAGCCAGCCCAGCGGAGACGATGACGCAGGCCGCTCCCGCCGCTTCGCAGAACAGCATCGTTCTAGACCGCCAGACCGCACAGCGTGAGCCCGACTTGCCAAAGCAGACGACTCCCACACAGTCAGTGACCCGGGTCGCAACGCACAGAGACTCCACGGAAGGACGGCGCGTCCCCGTGATGGATGTCCAGCAGACCCTCCCCGCGCAAGTGCGGCACGTCTGGGTAGTGCCCAACCTGGGGCGCGAAATGGCGTACTTCGGCAAACGCCTGGGAGTGAAAGTGGAGGCCGCGCCAGGTTCTGTCACTGTGCGCATTCCCGACCAGGAACTGCAGGAGTTGGTGAACGACCTGCGGAAGCGCCGCTGGGCGCTGCTCTCCCCCACTCTCCCCCAGCCTGGCCAGGCTGAAGCGCTTCGTCTGACGGGACGTCCCGTGGAATACACATTGGATATCCAACCCCAGGAGGAGTGACCCATGAAAGCGCTTCTTGCCATCCTTGTCATCATCCTTGCGATTCTGGCCTTTGCACTGACCAGGCCTGTCAAAAAAGGCGGAATGAACACGACGACCTCTCCCAAGTCTGCGGAGCAGCAGGAGATTCAGGCGTCCCAGCCGCCAGCCCCGCCTTCCTCGCAGGAAAAGCCAAAGCCCTCCAAAGCAGGGCAGATGGCGGAGGAGGTCAACAGCGTCATCGACTACGGGACTGGAGCCACCGCCGTCAAGGCAAAGAAAAACGCCCTCCAGAAACTTCAGGGCATCCAGCAGAAGCATAGTGCTAACCAGGCACGTGAATTGGGAGAGTGACTCCTTCCCATGTCGAATTGACAGGTCTTTGTTGCCAATCAGCAGGACATTATAAATGTTTCCCTCAGTCTCCCGAACTCCGAAACTCCCAGTAGCGGAAGCAATGCACTGTTGCTTTCGCTGCGTGGAGTTTTGGAGCATTGGAGTTCGATTCCTCCTTCCGTCTCCCGAACTCCGAAACTCCCAGTGGCGGAAGCAATGCACTGTTGCTTTCGCTGCGTGGAGTTTTGGAGCATTGGAGTTCGGATTCGGGCAGGAGGGGAAGCCAGAAGTTTCCCTC
>JAFRLP010000465.1 GCA_017431185.1 Victivallales bacterium
GATTGAATGGCCGGCAGGTCAAGGATGCGGGGCTTCCCACCGCGGCTGTACTGGCGATGGTCATACGCGGGAAGGCGGTGCTGGCCCCCAGCGGAGGGATGACCTTGCAGGCGGGTGATGTCGTGGTGGCCATTGTGACCCCTGAGTCCGAGCAGTTGCTCAAGCCCTACTTTATCTCCTAAGCATGAACGCCCGAACCATATTGCGCGTCGCCATCCTGCTTCTGGGCATCATCTGCTGTGCCCTGTGGGTGGTTGCGGGACTGGCCATTCCGCTGGGGGATGAGTCGTCCTACGCCGGCTCCCTTGCCTGCTCTGCCCTGTTTGTGAGCCTTCCTGCGGCCTGCGGGGGATGGTGGATGTGGATTCATCGCAACACTCCGAACCCGTATCCCAGCCTGAGGGACGGGTTCGCCGGAGTCGGCCTGGGCTGGCTGGCCGCCGTGGTCAGCGCCGCGTTTCCCTTCTGGAATGTGCTGAAAATGCGCTGGACGGACGCCGTGTTCGAGGCCTCCAGCGGATTGAGCACCACGGGCGCCTCTGTCCTGGCGGACGGGATTCGCCTGAGGGATGGCACGATGCTGACGGGGGCCGTGCTGGAGTCCCTGCCACGCAGTCTGCTGCTGTGGCGCGCGACTCTCAATTGGCTGGGCGGCATCGGCATCATTTACTTTGTCCTGCTGATTCTTCCGACGATGCAGGGCGGGCAGGGGAAAATGCTCTACAATGCCGAGGTGCCTGGCCTGAAGACTGCGGGCGACCAGCTTACTCCCAGGCTGGCTACCTCCATGAAATTGGTGTTGGGCTTCTATTGCCTGTTGACTTTGCTGGCCATTGGCGTGTACTGGGCTTTGGGAATGACCCCATTTGATGCGGTGTGCCACGCCTTCTCGACCGTTTCCACCGGCGGATTCTCCCCCCATTCGGAAGGCATGTCCATCTACGGTGGCCGTCCTTTGCTTCAGTGGAGCGTCGTGCTGTTCATGTTCATCAGCGCCTGCAACTTCTCTCTGTTTCTGCGTTCCCTGGCCAGCCGTAAACTGCTGTTCTGGCAGGATGAGGAGTTTCGCTTCTTCTGCAAGATGTTCGTGCTGGCCGTGCTGTTTGTCTTTGCGATGCTCTGCCTGAGACGGCCTGACGGTGTGATGACCCTGAACGGGGAGACTGTGGCGCGCGGCGTGGAGGGGTATCTGCGCATTGCCGCGTTCCAGATGGCCAGCCTGGTCTCCACAACGGGGTTTGCCACCAGTGATTATCTGGCGTGGAATGTTCCCGTGGTCACTCTGCTGATTGCCGCCCTGATGATTCCCTGCGGTTGCGGCGGCAGCACGGCGGGTGGCCTGAAGGTCGGCCGTCTGCTGGTGGTTTTCAAGCAGTTGCGCAATGAAATCAACCAGTGCCTTTCTCCGCGCCGCCTGCTGTCGGTGCATTTGAACGGCGAGCGCATCGAGCCGTCCCTGGTGGGCAAGACCATGGCCTTTGCGGTGCTCTACCTGTTCCTGATATTGGGGGTCGCCTTTCTGGTTGCCCTGCTGGACAGTGCGGATTTGGCAACGGCGCTTGGCTCTGCGCTGACATGCGTGAGCAATGTCGGCCCCGGCTTCGGCGCGGTGGGCCCCGCGGGCTCCTTCACAGCCTTCTCGCCTTTGGCCAAATTGCTTCTTTCGCTGGCGATGATTGCGGGACGCCTGGAACTTTACACCATGATGGTGATGGTGTTCCCCTCCTTCTGGCGGAGATGACCGATTGTCCTTGCTGGGATGCCCACGCGGTTTCTATATTCCCAGCAGGGAGGAGCCCTCCTGCCAGATTTGACTTGCGGCGTTGTTCAGGAGGTTGCGCGCCTGTGGCTTCTGCCCGTTCTTGAGCAGTTCCAGCGCCTTGTGCGCGGCCTGTGTGTAACTGTCCTGGCTGCGCTGCTCGAATGCCAGCCATTCCGGGGGCATCGGGGCCTCCACGCCCAATCTCTCGAGGCGTTGGCGGGCGGCCGTTGACCAGTCGGGGCGTGTCATGCTCGCGGGAAGGCTCTCCAGGCATATCGGGAAGGGGAGGAAAAGCGTATGGCGGGGCTGGCCGATGCAGAACCAGCCGGTGGAGAGAACGTCGGGGTATTCCCGATGAAGCACAAAGGTGGAGCAGGAGTTGGTCTTGGCGGAGCAGACCGTGCGGGTCAGGGAGGTGTTTTCAGGTGTGTCTTTGCAACGCGCCAAATCGCGGATGTCCATCAGGGTGATGCGTCCGTCACGGTCTATGGCCGCATTGAGTTTTTCGCGGACGACATGTTCGCGCACGCAACTGTCCAGGAAAGCGTCGGGGGTGTTCCGGGACATTCTGTCCATGCCAGGGTTATGCCAGATGTTGGCGCGGAAGGCGTAGCCGTTGTCGTGGCGCTGCACGGAAGAGAACTTGGCGGTGTTCTCGCAGACATAGCCCTCGTTTTTGTCCAGGAAGAGGAAGATGGAGCCCCTGTCCTTGTGCCAATAGTCGCCCGCCTTCAGAAAGCGCTGCACCGCCTCCACCGCCTGGACGGCGGTGTCGCAGTTTTCCAGAATCTCCTTCAGGAGCATCGGAGTTTCCCTTTTCGTGTCGTCCGTGCTGGGGTCTATGCACAGTTCGCCGCTGTTCATCACGCCGACGAGTCCCATGGCATTCATGCCCATGCAGGGATGCGCCTCCTTGCTGCCCAGGCCAATCCACTTGCGCGGTGCGTCTGGGGCATTTTTGAGCACCAGAATGTCTATTTCCTCGGCGTCTCGGTTTTTATGGAGGATATTGGCGTTTAGCCCCGTCAGGTCGGAGAACACCATCCAACTGGTGCATTCGTGTGTGAGGTCATTCATGGTGCATTTGGCTTTGGTTTTCTGTGGAGACTGGAGATGGCTGGGCGGGGGGCTCGCGCCAGGCGGTAGGCGTCAGCCAGGCGCAGCCCATGTGCAGCCATGACGGCCCGCCCGTGGGGCGCGCGTCAAGGCTGAGTACCTTGACTCCGGCGATGGAGACCTGGAAATGCGCGGTCGGTTTGTCCCAGGTGACGGTGCGCTGCTGGAGCGTCTTGCCGTCCCCTTTGATGGTGAAGGTGACTGCCTCGCCCTTTTCCCTGATGCGGCAGAGTTCTGCCTCAGGGGGATTGACCAAAGTCACGTCAGAGGTGAAATGGGCGAATTGCCCGTCCAACTGATAGTCGATGGTGGCGGGTGCGCGGAGACCCAGTGCGCCAGGCGAGGTGAATTTTTCGCCGAAGAAGCCTCGACCGAAGCCGACGGCCCCGCGCATCTGGTCGATTCGCATGGGCTTGAGTTCCGCCAGAAGCAGGTTGCTGACGTTTTCTGGCACGGCGTCAAAGGGCGGGTAGCATTGTGGGGCGTGCTGGGCGCGCAAATCGTCCCTGCCAAGGAAATACTTGCCGGAGTCCACTTTCCAGTCGGTTCCGAACCAGCCAATCATGAGCATGGTTTCGGGGGAGCAGCTGCCGGAGTCGAAGACGGCGTAGTCGAAGTACTTGGAGGAGTCATAGACGCCCCAGTTGAACCAGTTGCCGAAGCGTCCCCACATCTGCCAGACCGCCTCTGGCGAGTTGGCGGAGAGCATGACCACCAGACGGTCAGGAGCGTATTCCGTGTTGGGATAGACGATGAAGGAACCCAGGTCCGGTGCATTCAGGCGATTGTCATTCTGCGGGTCTTCGTTGCGGAGGGGCAGGTTGGCCATCACGTCGCTCAACGGAATGCCGCGGTGCAGCGCATTGCTGATGTCGTTGTCTCCAATGCCCCCGAACAGGATGAGGTTGCGGCTCTCCATCTGCTCCGTGGTGCATTGGGAGTCGAGGACCAGCGGGCAGGGAGACCCGTTGCGGCGACGCCACTCCCGCTGGAACGCCAGGGCCTCCTGGCGCCAGGCGTCGCGCATCTCCAGGCTCTCTGCCACGGTGCCGACCACCAGCAGGAAGGGTGCCGTGAAGACCTCGCTGATGGGCCCCTCCAGCCCGCGCCTCTTGATGACCTCGGGGGCGGGGAGGGTACGCGCGTCCAGCCAGCCGTGGATGGGACTTTTGCGCAGGGTGATCCAGGCGTCTGGCGATGCCGGCAGGTTTTCGAGGGAGACGGCCTTGCCGTCCACCTGCAATGACATGGTGGCGGTGGCGGGCATCAGGCTGGCGGGGCGCTGGAAGGAGAGCGCCAGCAGATTGGAGGTGCGGATGGCCAGCTGCCCATTGGTGACCGTTGCGCTCAGGTAGCCTGTGGTCAGAGGGCGCTCGAACTGCTCCATGCGTGTCCACCAGGCTTTGCCGTGGCGGAGCAGGTCTGCCTTCCAGAAGATGGAGGCGGGGGCTGGATTCCGCTGCCAGGAGCATGTCCAGGCCAATGCATCCTGCAAGGCATGGGCGGGGAACCCGCCGTGTCCGCAGTTGGGGTATTCGCGGTACTGCACGTTGCCCCGGAACTTGCGGAGCAATTCGACCATCGCCCGCGAATGCGCGGGAGGGACGACCGTGTCGGCGGAGCCGGCAATGACGAAAGCGGGCATGGTCAGGAGATTTTCGGCAAAGGCGCGTGCGGTGTGCCCGTCCTGTATCCATTTGCGGAGGTCGTCATAGCGGCCAGGGAAACGGCGGTTCCAGCCCCAGCGTTCTGTCCATGCCTGGTTGTCGGCATTGCCGACGATGGGGTTGATGGCCGCGAATTGGTCAGCGTAGTGACATCCGATGGAGAATGCGCCGGTGCCGCCCATGGAGGAACCCGTCAGATAGATTCTGTCTGGGTCGATGCTGAAATCGCGCTTGACCTCGGCAATGGCGGAGAGAACATCGAGTTCGCCGAGTTCCTTGTAGTCGGTTGCCCCGCGTCCTCTGGGGGCGACGCAGAAGGCCCCTGCGTATGCAGGCGCGGGGTGTCCCTGGAAGGGGGCGAACCAGCCATGGCCGTGCATGGAGACAATCAGAGGCCAGCGGAC
>JAFRLP010000466.1 GCA_017431185.1 Victivallales bacterium
AGACAGGCTTGGCCTCCGTCGCTTCGTATATCCACTCTTCGCCGTTCCAGAACTGCCAATAGTCGCGGTCCTGAAACTGCCGTTCACGCACCCGGCCAATCTGCACCGCCCATTTACCCTTCTCGCGGTGGCAGCCATAGAGGTAGAGCATGTTCCCCTGGCGCAAGGCGGACTCGCCAAGGTGGATGTCTTCGCGGTCAAACAGAATCGGCCCGCGCTCAAGCTGGCGCGTGCGGTCATGCCAACTCATCACCCCGACTCCAGTGCGGTCGTCCGGCTTTGGCTCCTGGCCGTGCAAATCGCGGTGGTAGAGGAAGAACAGCCTTGAGCCGTCTTCGGAGGTCCATCCCGGTCCAGGCGCCAGGATATAGCAGGAACGCTGGCCCGGCGGTATTTCAGAAGTGAAATGCGCGCGGTTATAGCGGCTCTCCTCCACCGAGAGCGGGAGGAAATTGTACCCCGAGGTCACCTCGTCAAGCCGCCACTGCGCAGACTCATCCGCAGCGTGCTCCAGCCAGCCGGCGGAACTGTTCAGCCAGGGCAGCCCATTCAGTCCTGGAGAAGCCATGGTCGTCTTGCCGAACAGCCAGAGGATTCGCCCACGCCAGGCAATCCCGTGGCCGCCCACCCGTTCCAGTATGCCAGGCTCCGAGGCCACGGCTCCGACTTCACTTGCCTCGATTTTCGGCGGGGACGGCGTTTTGAAGGTATTGCATCCAACCACCCCGAGAACCAGGGCAATCAGGAAAGGGAGCTTGCCTGTCATGTTGTTCTTGTCAGTCATTCTTTTTGGCGCAGCGACTCAAGCAGGGTGGTCTCCGCGTGAGGACGGTCAAACTGCCAGTCCAGACTCCAGGCGCGGTGAATGCGCCAGCCCAGCGACTCCAGCACGGAGGTGCGGATGTGGTCGCGGTCGCGCACGGTTCTCTGCGAGGCATAGGCTGGGCCATCGCATTCAACGCCCAGCAGGTACTCGCCTGGCCGCTTGGGGTCAAGCACACCCAAATCGACCCGAAAAACGGAACTGCCGACGTTGCGGTGGACTTGCCAGCCCTGCGCCTCCAGGAATTGGGCGATGGTCTCCGGCAACCCTTCGCACTGCCGGTCATGGGAGACTGCGGAGTCGGTCTGGCCACGCTCCGCAAAGTTCAGGAAATGCCGCAGATGGGCGGCGCCTGTGGCGCTGGTGCGGTTCAGGTCTATCTGGTCGCCATGGATGGAGGAGAATACCACGACCTCCTCTTTGGCGCGCGTGATCGCCACGTTCAGGCGGCGCTCGCCGCCGGAGCGGTTGAGGGCCCCGAAGTTCATGCGGAACTGCCCGTCCGCGTCTGCTGCATAGCAGATGGAGAAGATGATGGCGTCCCGTTCATCGCCCTGGACATTTTCGAGATTCTTGACAAAGAGGGGTTCCTCGAGTTCATCGCTGAAGAAACGCTCCAGTTCGGGGTGGGCAAGCCGGGCCTGGTCAAGCGCATCCTCCACCAATTCCCTCTGCGACTGGCTGAAGGTGACGATTCCCAGGCTCTTGTTCTGCAAAGCCGGGTCGGCAAGCCGTTGCATCACATAGTCCGCCAATTCCTTGGCCTCATTGCGATTGACCCGTTTGTTCTGCTCATAGACGCCAGTCGGCACAAAGTGAAAATGCACGCCAAGGTGCTCGGAGTTGCGGGCGGAGGGGAAAGTGCAGAGGCGGTCGCCGTAGTAGTGGTGGTTGCTGAAGGAGATGAGCGACTCGTGCCGGCTGCGGTAGTGCCAGTTGAGGTACGCGGAGTGGACTCCCGCTGCCAGCGTCTCGTCCAGAATGCTCTCCAAATCCTCGTAGTCCGGATCGTCCTCGGACTGCTCCTGCTTCTGGAAGAACGAGGTGGGCGGCATCTGCTTGGGGTCGCCGACGACGATGAGCTGGCGCGCCCGCGCAATGACCCCCACCGCATCCCAGACGGGAATCTGCGAGGCCTCGTCGAACACCACCAGGTCGAAGTGTGCATCCCCCGCCGGCAGGTACTGCGCGACGGAGATGGGACTCATGAGAAAACACGGCTTGAACCGCAAGGCCAGTTCCCCCGTCTCCTCCAGCAGCTGACGCACTGGCTTGTAGCGCATCTTCTTCTCGCATTCGTGCCGAAGCACACCGAATTGCTTCTTCTCCAGTGGCGAAAGCCGACTGGGACGGGGCAGGCGCGCCGCGATTCTGGCGTAGGCGATTTCACGGGAGAGCCTGATGTAGCGGTCGTCCAACTCGCAGAACTGACGAATGGCGTCCTCCGTCCCTTTGCCGGTGAAATTGCCCAGGATGGGTTTGTCCTGAAGGATGCGGTTCAGCACGGCGGCGCAGTAGGCGGTGAACCAGCCTGTGTCCAGTTGTCCCGCCGGAACAGCGCCTTTTTCGAGCAGGTCGGATGCGCCGGACAAACCCTGGCTCTCCGCAGTCTCGCGCATGCGCAGGTAAGCCAGGGCCAGACGCAGGTTGGCTCGCCGCGCAGTGATGTCGGCGACGTCGCGGACTAGGGCGGCGACATCCTTTCGCCTGGCAAGGCGCCCCGCGAAGGGCAGGATATCCTGGAAGGCGGTCTGGTAGGCGGAAATGGCCTGGGCAAGCGCGGCGGTGGCGTGGCGTGTGTCGCAGCCTTGCCCGATGCGGGCGAGAATGGCCCCGTGCTCCGGTGTGCCGCAGGGGGCAAACTGCGCCACCAGGTCAAAGACCTGCTGGCTGGAGTCGAACATCGCGGGAATGGCGTTCCAGTCGGGCGCCCCATTGTTCCAGAGTTCGCCTAGAAGTTGCGCCGCCTGATTGGCTCCCGCCTGAACCGCATGATGCAATTCGGCGAAGCGGGTGGCGACGGGAAGCGTCTCCCGAAGTTCCGCCAGGCTGAAACTGCCGCCGCCTGGACGCTTGACCGCCGCCGTCAGCTCCTTTGTCAAGCTGCGGTTTGAAAAAAAGCGCAACAGGAAGAACTTGCGTTCATTCTCCGCCAGGCGGCGGGTCACGCCTTGCCAATCGACCTCGGCCACGGCATCCAGGCGGTAATTGGCAAGCCTGGAAGCCAGTTCGGCGTGTTCCTTCGCGGTTTGGATGTAGCCCGCCAGCCAGTCACGCCGTGACTCCACCGTTGCGTTGAGCAGGGACGCGGGGGCCTTGGGCAGCGCCTCCCCCAACTGCACGAGCGCCTGGATGCGGTCCGGCGTGGTTCCGCTGGGGTCCACTCCCGTCAGCAGCGCCAGGTGCCGATAGGACTCCAGCAGCGCCTCTCCTTTTTGCAGGAGGGAGGATGCGGCCTGCATCACATTCTGCTCCAGCGCAGGCGTCCAGTCTGCGGCATTCAGGAAGGCGAGGGCTCCAAGATTCTCCACTCCCAGATTCTGGATGGCCTGCGCCAGTTCCGTCAAGGTGCGCCGCACTGCGGCAAGTTCCTCCGTGGTCTGGGGCAGACGGCCCATGTCCAATATTTTATTCGGCGGCGCATCAGGGTGCTGCAACAGCCAGGAGAGACACTGGTGGGCGCTCAATCCATTGCCGCATGCGCGGTGAAGTTCACCCAGAATGGCGTTCAGTTCGGCGCGACGCGACGCCATGGCTGTCACCGTGTTCTGCCATTCGGCCGGCTCAGGGGCCTCCCCAACCGCAATCGCCTCGCCAAACTGCTTGAGCACCTCGCCCTTGCTGCTCTTGTTGGAGTGCAACTCCAGGCAGAAGGGACGGAGGCCGACCTTGCTGAGACGACGATGCACCACGTCCAGAGCCGCCTTCTTCTCGGAGACGAACAGCACGCGCCTCCCCAACGCCAGGTTATGCGCGATGATGTTCGTGATGGTCTGGCTTTTGCCGGTGCCAGGCGGACCGTGGAGCACGAAACTCTTGCCCAGCGCGGAGTAGAGCACAGCCGTCAACTGCGAGGAGTCCGCGCTCATCGGGCAGTAAAGCTCGTCCAGTTTGACCTGTGCGCCGACCTGCTCGGGCGGAAACACCTCGATCTGGTCATCGTAGTGTCCGCCGCCCTCGGTCAGATGGCTGACCAGGGGATGCGCGCGCAGTTCATCCAGCCGATGGGATAGGTCGTCCCACATGATGAACTTGTTGAAGGTGAACAGGCCGAGCCGCAGTTCCTCCCGAACAGCCCAGCCAGGCTGGCCTGACACGGCCTTGCGGAAGATTTCGAGGATGGCGGGGACATCGACTCCGCTGTCATCCAGCGGAAGCGGGTCTAGTCCCTCCAAATTGAGGTGATAGAACTGGCGGAGCATCTCCAGCAGAGTGACATTGATGACGGTCTCCTCGTCCAGCCGTTGAATGGTAATGCCATCCGCCAGGGTTTTTCGTTTCAGTTGGACAGGCAGGAGCAGAATGGGGGCGATGTAGGATTGCGCCGTCCTCCCGCCCTCGCACCATTCCAGGAAGCCAATGGCCAGGAAAAGGGTGTTTACCCCGCCCTCCTCCAAGTCGGTTCTGGCCTGGCGCAGCAGGCCGGTCATCCGCTTCTTCAGTTCCTCCTGGGTGACGAGGGCCAGCAACTGCTTTTTCTCAAAGCACTGGCGCAATTTGTCCTGCGCCGGCTGTGGCCATTGCGCTGGCGTCGTGGTGAGCAGAGCCGCAGGCTCCTTCTCCAGTTCATAGATGGACTTGACGGCAAACTGCTGGTCAGCCGCCAGTTTGTCCTCCAGATTCATAATGTCAGAGCAGGCCAGAGGCACTATCTGACGGGAGTCCCGCACATTCAGAAACCGATTGCGCTTGGACAGATCCAGAAGCTTGTTCTTCCAGCGCTCCACGCGCCCGCCCGAGTTTGCAGTGTTGGTTGAATTATCTTCTTCCATGCGTTCCGTCATGTCCATTTGAAATCATACGCCGAACCCTTTTCTCTCAAGGTGCAATAGACACCAAAATATAATGTAATCTGCACAACCACAATTATCAAATGCCCCACCTGCAATTGCAGACTCCAATTGCACAGGAGGGAAACCGCAGGTTCTCCGCAAGACGTGATGAGGCCAGGGAACAGGTGGCTGAACACTAAACTACAACTGCGCTTCCTGGTAGGGGAGGTCAGGGTTTTCGCGGATGCGCTGGAGAGCCGCGCCCAACTGTTCCGGCAGGTTCGGGTAGGCCTTTTTGGCGAGATGGACATCCTTGCCGTCGGTGGAGTTCATCAGCCAGTCATGCTCGTTGTCGTGCAGGGAGAGGGGAAGCCGTGTCTGCTTCAGGGAGACTTCACAGCGATAGTCGAGATGACGGACAATCAGCAGGGAGTCCACGGTCAGGAAGAGAAAGGAGTGCCGTGACCGCAAGGCGAAACTCACCCCCTTGAGGAACAGCCAAACCGTGAATCCGACCGCCAGGCCACCGCCCACTTTGGAGGGAGAGTCAAACAGCATCCGAATGCCCAGGCATATCAGGACATCCAGCACAATCAGCAGTCCCCAGTTCAGCAGGGTGGACTTGCGAGCCCACTCCGGGTCAGCCTGGAAAGCCTCGCAGAAACGGTAGGTTTTCTTTTCGGCCATCACGCGCCTCCGTTGGTCAGGAAATTGACGGAATAGTAAATGTAGCAGAAGGAAATCATGTTGAAGAGGGCGTGCAGAAGAATGCTGCGTCCCAATCCGCCAGTGTTGCGGGCGCGCTGCAAGAACAATCCCACCACCAGCAGACCCGCGAAATATTGGGCGTTGCCGTGGGCCAGCGCGAAAAACATCGCGCTTAGCCCCGTTGCCCAGAGGGGCGTCACCGACCGGAGCGTGCGAAAGACAACCTGGCGAAAGAGAATTTCCTCCGTCACCGGAGCGAGAATCACGGCGGTGAGCAGGCTCAGCATCCAGAAAGGCCAGCCAGGATGACGCGCGCCGAACAATTCCACGGCCTGCAATTGAAGGGGAATCCCCAGCAATGTGCAGATTTTCTGCGAAATCAGATTGACCGCCATCACCGCAGGATAGAGCACGCACAGCGCCTTCACGCACCACCACAGATGCGACGCGCCAGGCGAGACCGGCTTGACACCCAAGGTGACACGCCAGCCATAACGGCTCAGCAGAGGCCACAATCCCGCGATTGCCAACGCAAAGCCGCAGACCTGGAAAGGCAGCAGCCCCGCCAGAAGACTGGCCATGGCGGAAGGGGACCCTCCCAATGCGCTCTGCATCGTCTGCATCGCCAGTCCGCCCAGAAACAGCCCCCCCAGGAAAAGCACGCAGGCCAGGCGGTAACTGCGGTCGGCCAGCGGAGGTGCCCCCCCTTCGGTCAAATTGCCATTGTTTTCAGCGTTCATGGTCATGCCAAGAGAATACCACCAGAA
>JAFRLP010000467.1 GCA_017431185.1 Victivallales bacterium
CTGGTGGAGAATGGACAGGCGCGTGCCTCCATTGTGCTTGGTCGCCGTCCCACCAAGTCAGCGCAGCTGGGGGCGTTTGAACTTCAGCATCATCTGAAGTTGCTGACGGGGGCTGTGCTTGCCATTGAAGAGGCCCCCATTGCGGGTATGACGCCGATTATCCTGGGCGGACAGGAGATGGAGGGAGGGGAGTGCAGCGTCATTGACTCCAGTTCGGGTGAGACCGTGAGATTATATGGCAAGGACAGTCCCTTGCATGAACGGGTGGATTATGGCGACCCCGCCACCTTTCCGCCGTACCAGTTCTCCTACAACGGGACCCTTTTTGCGGTTTATGATTTTCTGGAGCGGTTCTGCGGTTTTCGGTTCTATGGCCTGGGGGAACAGCACACCACCTTTCAGCCCGAAGACACCCTGGTCATTTCCGCCGTCCATCAGCGTCATGTCCCTGTGATGGAGGCTTTCCGTGAGGTCTATGCGCATCTTGACGTCAAGGCCGCCTTGGCGGACAGACGTGACCTGGCATTGTGGCGGCTGCGCTGGCGCATGTGCTCCTTTTACGGGCAGACCAATCACAACATGTACAGCCCATACTATTACTTCTACAAGCCGTCTGTCGTGAAATGCGCTGCCCAGGTGTTCCGCGAGAGCCATCCTGAGTATTTTGCGCAAGGGTACAAGGGGCGGGGCACCGGTGATGCTCGTCTGGCGCGGAACTTTCCGAATGACCCCGACATTCCGCCCCAACTTTGCTATACCAACCGGGCGGTCGTCGATTGGTTTGCCGAGGAGGCCGCCATTTACTTCAATGGCCACAACCGTCGCGGAGGATGGAACAACAAGGACTGCGCCAATCTGGACGAGACCCTGCCATTGCTCCCCAAGATGGAGGGAAAACCGTATTTCTACCCGTTGGAGGGCGCGGACAACGGTGGCTTCTGCCAATGCGGGAATTGCCGTCGATGGTACGAGGACGCCTCCGATTGCTCCCTGCTGAAATTCAATTTCATGGGGCAGGTTGCGAAGCGGGCTGCGGAGCTGGCTCCTGGCGCGGGCATATCCACGTTGGCCTATATCCGTTCACTTGGTTATCCTGAAGGAGTGGAACTGCCATCCAATCTCTCCGTGCAGCTCTGCCTGACGGTCTATTCCTGGTGGCATCCTGAAGCGCGCCGTTTGCAGGAGGGCGCGTATCGTCAATGGGTCAGCCGCGAGGGCGCCCGACGTCCCCTGACCCTATGGCTTTACCTGTTTGGCGTCTGGTGGGATTCCAGTCACCATTTCGGCGGCTACAAGCCATTTCCCACTTTCTATCCTTGGGAAGCTGGGCGTCAGATGCAGAGATTTGTGAATGACGGACTGCGCGGGGTGTTCATCGAATCGCAGTTGGCGTATCTTTCCCTGGAGGCATACGTCGCCCTTCGACTGGCATACGACCGCTCCGCCGAGCCTGAGCAAATTATCCACGAATATTTCCGGCGCTACTATGGTGCGGCGGGTGAGGCGATGGAGGCGTTTTACCGGGTGGTGGAGAGTGCCTTTTGGCGGTCGGAGAACTGTCCGTCAAAATGGCTGACCCAACCTGGCGCGCTGGTCGGCCCGTATGGAAAGAAACATCCTTTTTGGGGGACGGGACTGCTCTCGCCTGATTTGAACTGGTCATTGGGGACGGAGGAGCGCATGAGCCAGCTCTCGGCTCTGCTGAAGCAGGCCGAATCGCAGGCGGAGTCCGCTTCCGCCAAGGAGCGGGTGCGGCATTTTGAGGAGCGCATCTGGAAACCTGCTTTGCGGGGGCGCGAAGAGTGGCGGAACTATCCCACTGGTGATGGCACGGAAATCTCCTGGCCGTTTGTCGCCACGGCGCCTGACTTCACCTATGAGGGTGATGCCACCCAGGTCGAAGATGCCGGTGCGCGGAACGGACGGGCTGGCCGTCAGGATGCCTCTAAAGGGTGGACAATGAAGTATTACGTCAAGCATCCAGCCCTGCTGGGGGACAGGCAGGTCTCCATTTCCCTGCGGACAGATGTCGCGGATGGCGAATTCACCATCGGAGTGTTTGACAAGTTCAACCGCAAGCCCATTGTCTCACGACGGCTGAAGGCGGCCAAATACTGTGGCGAGCAGTACCAGGCCATCACCTTCAATAAGGTCAATCTTCGGCCTGGCTGCTACGTCTTCCTGGGAGGAATGACCCCAAAGGCGGAGAACGGGCATTATTATGTGGACGAAATCACCATCAACTGTGAGGAAGCGCAATGAAAAGAGTGGCTGTTGTCTTGTTGCTGGCGGCATTGACATCCTTCGGTGCCGTGACTTTGTTCAGGGACGGTAAGCCGTCTGCCGTGATTGTCCTTGGCGAGAAGCCGACACGCAGTGCGCAGATGGGAGCCTTTGAACTGAACCATCATTTGAAGATGATGACAGGCGCTGAACTGCCAATCCAGGCCAAACCGGCCTCCGGGCAACCAAGTGTCTTCATCTACGGTGACACGGAAGGACGGTTCGGCCTCACGGACGAAACCTCCTATATCTTCTTCAAGGATGGTGATATCCACCTGACTGGCAATGATACCCCCGATTTCGCCAAAGTCAACTACAACGACCACAAGACCTTCCCGCCGAATGACCAGCATTACAAAGGGTCGCTATGGGCGGTGTATGAGTTTTTGGAGCGCTGCTGCGGCTTTCGCTTCTATTGGATTGACGACACTGGAACAACCTTCACTCCAAGGCGGACCTTGGCTATCCAGGAGTTCAGCCAGCGCTTCACGCCCGCCATGGACGCTTTTCGCTATGTCTATCTGGACAAGCCCGCTCCCTACCTCAAGCCTTCGCCGCGTCAGCAGGCGCTGTGGCGGCTGCGCTGGCGGATGAGTTCCAACTTCGGGCAGACCAACCACAACATGGCCTCCATCTACTTTCGGTATTACAAGCGGAGCCAGGACAAGAATCTGGCGCCCCTGTTCATCGAGAGCCGTCCGCAGTATTTTGCGCAGGGGCGCGAGGGCAATGGCGGGGGCGACTGGCTGCTGGCAAAGGCGTTTCCTGGAGACCAGAAGGTGCCTTCCCAGCTTTGCTACACCAATCCAGGCGTCATTGAGTACTACGTGCAGGAGGTTCTTGCCTACGCACAGGGGCGCAACGTGAAGGGCGGCTGGGGCAATAAAGTGGGAACCATGTCGGAGGACGTGACCGTCATTCCGCGTCTGCCTGGCAAACCCTTTTTCTATCCGCTGGAGGGGGCGGACAACGGCTCC
>JAFRLP010000468.1 GCA_017431185.1 Victivallales bacterium
GAGGAGGGGGCGGTTCCGGCATCTGCTGCCCTGAACTCCAATGTTCCGAAACTCCACGCGGCGAAAGCAATTTGTTGCTTTCGCTACTGGGAGTTCTGGAGTTTGGGAGATGAGATGGGGGAGATGAGGGAGATGAGAGTACCCATGGTGGGGACGCCGCCGCTATCCCTCGCGTTTCATTGGAGTGTGGCGTAGCAGCCTGGGCGGCGTTCCGCCACGTAGAGGGAGCGTCCCTCGCCGTAGGCGTTGCCGACGGAGAGGTAGCGGGTGCGGTAGCGTTTGCTGAACACCACGTCTGCGGCGGCATAGAGGGTGCCGGGGTGTGCTTCGGCGAGCAGGTTGCCCATCTGGTCGAAGATTTGGGCGGGGCCGATTCCGTCTTCGGAGACACTGAATGGTGAGAAGGCGGCGGCCATGCCGTGTTCGACGGCGCGGGCGGGCCAGACGTGCTGGCGGTGCGTGGGGATGCCGTCGCCCGCGATAGGTACCAGCAGCAGTTCCGCGCCATTGAGCCGCAAGGCGCGGGCGGACTCGCCGAACCAGTTGTCCCAGCAGATGGAGACTCCGACTTTGGCGAAGTCCAGGTCGAATACGGGGAAATCGGAGCCTGGCACAACGCCATTGCGTGACTCATTGATGGTCAGATGGACTTTATGGTAGATTCCGGCGATGGTTCCCTTGCGATTGATGAGAACGCAACTGTTGCGGAACACGCCGTGCTCATCCTCCTCGACGCCGCAGGCGATGTTGCAGTTCAGTTTGGACGCCATCTCGGAGAGCAACTCCGTGCCAGGCCCTGGGATGGGTTCGCTGCACTCTTCCTTGGTCAGATTGGCAAGTCCCATGGTGAAGGCGTCCTCGGTGAAGAGGATGAGGTCGCGCCGGGGCTCTTGTTCGCCAATGCGCTCCAGGATGGAGCGGATGCGCTGTCGGCGCATGGCCTTGGTCTCCCCCTCCTGGTAGGTCAGGCGGGTGCTGATGATGCGTGCCTTCCTCTCTGGCAGAGGCGCACCGAATTCCAGTTGCGGTGAAGTGAAATTGACCCTGCCCTCAAACCATTTGGCATACAGGTGCAGGCGCAGTTTCACCGCACCTGGCTCCAGGTCGTATGCCCCCTGGAAAGAGAGGCGGCCATTTTGAATGCCAGTGTCCAGGTAGTCTTCGCAGATGGCGCCGCCGTCCGCGCGGTATTGGGTGAGAGTGACTCCCACGCGGTTGCGCAGGGTTTCCGGCGCGTCGGAGTTCACTTCCGCCGAGACGGAGGCCTTGCCGACGGGAATCTCGCAGCAGCGCTCCAGGGCGGCGTAGGTGGCTCCTGGCGGCAGGGTGATGCCTGGCGGCGTCTGTCCATCGACTCCGGTGAATTGCGCCTCGCGCAATCCATGCGCACAAAAACAACGGTACTCATTTTGGCTCATGCGGGTTCCTTGGTGTGTGGAGGGGGAGTTGTCCAACGGCTTTTCATACCATACCTTGCCGGCGGCGCAAAAGCAAGCGGATGGGAGTGTTTTTGAATCAATTTGGCTCACTTTTTTTACGGAAAAGCAATAAATTTCAAAAGTGATTCTTGAAATGTCAAACCGATTGGTGTATAATAGCGAAGTAGTGTCGAAGTCGTAGTGGCAATTCTGTTTTCGCCTGTTTCTCGGGCGGGAGAGTCTGATGAATCTTCCTGAACGTGCGCGTGAGATGGTCCAGTTTCTGGAGGACCGCCTGGTGACGGGAGCCGTTGCCAAAGGCTCCCCGTTGCCTTCTTTGCGCGCGCTGATGGCGCGGTTCAAATTGTCATACGGCACTTGTCGGCGTGGGATGAGGTATTTGCAGGAGCGTCACCCTGAGATTCGCTTTGAGAAGGGACGGGGCACGTACCTGGAGAACGAGCAGGGCCGTCCGGTGTCCAGGCAACGTTGGATGGCTGTGCTTCACTATCCGGGGGAACTGACCAGCGGGCTGTACTACACCACGCTGAAAGGGGTCATCTCCGCCGCTGAACGGGACGGAGTGGAGGTGCGCCAAATCCCCTACGACCCGACGAACAGCGGTTTGAACATACAGGAACTCACGGACGGGGCGATGGGAGCCATTCTGCTTTGGGAGTACGACTCCTTTTTCCAGGACCTCCAGCTGGCGATTCCCGCTGTCGGCGTGATGATGAACAACTCCTTCAGGGACACCATCTCCCTGGTGGACATCAATCCGTATTCAGGTGCGGAGCAGCTGGTGGAGTATTTCCTGTCGCGCGGAGTGCGTCAAGTGCGCATCCTGTCGCATCGTTTTGACATTTTCATGCAGCGGGCGAGAATCTTCGCCCTGCTGGCGCGGGAAAGGGGGCTTCCCTGCACTTTGCAGAAGGGAGGCGTTCGGAAATACCATGCGAACACAGGTTACTTCTTCACGTCCGACCACGTGGCCAACGTCGCCTGCGAGACCTACCATCGGCAGATGGGCGGCGACCTGCCGACGGAGCACGTCATTGCCGGCTTTGACGGCAAGCAGTTCCTCGTCCCTGAATTCTACCGTTTCCCGACCATTGCCGTCAACTGGGAACTCATCGGGCTGACGGCCTACGGCGAAATCATGCAGCGTTTCAACAACCCTGTCCTTCCAGGACGGAGAATCTACCTCTCTGGCTGGCTTTCCCTGCCAGAGGAGCAAAACACAGGAGGATGACATGAACCAACCTCATTCTGCAACAATCCCCAGCCAAGGGGAAAACAGAGATTTGTCCCGAAAATTTACCCTCATTGAGTTGCTTGTCGGTTCATAGCGAAGAATGCTGTATAATTTGGGTATCTAGTTGATGCCTCCTATTGTTGGATAGCCCATATACCAGTAGAACCCCAAACACGCCGTTGTGTTGCATCCAGTGTTTGGCGGCATCAACTTGACACCC
>JAFRLP010000469.1 GCA_017431185.1 Victivallales bacterium
ACTGCCGCCCGGATGCGACCAGAATCACCTATGCGCGGGGGAGGCCTTCATCAATGGACTTGCTCCCGAATTGCCTTATGCGCGCCCCGGCATCGCCCTTTATACTGCGGTGACTCCGTATGGCGAAAAGACTCCTGCGACGGCGGACGCCATGTCCGTCCGCACACGTCTTGTGTCCGTGAAGAGGCTTCCTGCCGGCAGCACGATTTCCTACGGGTGCATTCGTGCGCTGGAGCGTGACAGCGTGGTTGGCGTGGCCCTTGTTGGCTACGACGAGGGAGTGCCGCGCGCCTCCTCCGACCAGGGCGTGGCTCTGGTGCGGGGACGGCGTGTGCCCCAGTTGGGCACCGTCTGCATGGGGATGATCATGCTCGACTTGACAGACCTGCCCGACGTCCGCGTGGATGACGAGGTCGTGCTGATTGGCAAACAAGGTCAGCAGACCATCACCTGCGAAGAGTTCGCGAGGCGCGCCGGCACAATCACCGATGAGGTCATCTGCCGTTTCGGGCTTCGCCGCTAGACGCTGCCTTACAGCAGGTGGAAATAGTCCAGATAGCCAAGCACGAAGATTAGGCTCATAAGCAATGGCAGGAGCCATCGGCAGTAGAAAAGGATGAGTCTTCCCAGTGGCTTGTCTCGGCTTTCTGTCACGGTCGCGTTCAGCCCCTGGCAACCCCAGCCGCTGGCCATCGTGCAGAACAGAACAATGAGCAGGGAGCCAAGCGGGAGCATGTTCTGGCTGACGATGAAATCCTCCAGGTCCAGAATGCCTGTTCCCTGGCCCATGGGCTGAATGCTTTTCCAGAGGTTGAAGCCGAATACGCAGGGCATGGAGAGGATTGCCACGGTGAAGCCGGTGAGGAGGGTCGCCTTTTGCCTTGTCAGCTTGAATTCGTCCATCAGGCAGGCGATGATGTTCTCGAACACCGCGATGACTGTGGTCAGCGCCGCCATGGACAGGAAAAGGAAAAACAGCGCGCCCCAGAAACGACCTCCTGGCAGAATGTGGAAAACGTGGGGGAGGGAGATGAAAATCAGTCCAGGTCCTGAACTGACATCCAGATGCTGGCTGGTGCAGACGGGGAAGATGATGAAGCCGGCCGCCAGCGCCACCAGGGTGTCCAGGGCAATGATGGTGATGCTCTCCTTGACCAGCGATTTTTTCCAGGAGATGTAGCTCCCGAAGATTTCGATGGACCCGATGCCCAGGCTTAAGGTGAAAAAGGCCTGCCCCATGGCCGCGAAGACGGTGTCGAGGGGATGCTCGCTGAAGCGAGACCAGTTGGGCAGAAGATAGAATCGGAGCCCTTCCGCCGCTTCTGGCATCATCAGTGAATTGACGCCTAGCAGGAGCATCAGCGCGAAAAGCAGTCCCATCATGTACTTGACGGAATTCTCGACGCCTTTTTGCAGACCGCTGTAGCATAGCGCCGTGCCCAAAATGCAGGCGAGCAGCATATAGAAGGCGGAACGTCCCGGCGACGCCAGCAATCCCGAGAATTGACCTGCAATCTCCTCGGGAGTGGTGCAACGGGACATTTCACCGCCGGCGTAGAGCCTGGTGTAGGAGAACAGCCACCCCGTTACCGTGGTGTAGTACATCATCAGCAGCAGGTTGCCCAGAAAGAAGAGCCGCGCCAGGCCGGTCCAAAGCGGACGGTGGCCATTGGCGAGCGTGCGGAACGCGCCTATGTATCCCTGGCGGCTGGCCTTTCCCAGGGACAGTTCCATCAGAAGAACCGGAAATCCCAGCAGTGCGAGAAATGCCAGGTAAAGGAGCACAAACATTCCGCCACCGTATTTCCCCACGATATAGGGAAAACGCCAGACGTTTCCCAGACCCACGGCGCAACCCGCCGCCAGCATCAGAAAGCCCAGGCGGGTGGCTAGAGTTTCGCGTTTTGGTTCAGTGTTTTCGCTCATGGAAAATCGTAGTTCGGGAATCCTGGCTGTCCTTCGCTCATGTCAGGACGGTTTGTTTCGAAATACTATAATTTGCGTTTGAGTTTTTTCCAGTTTTGCACGGCAGGATTTCCATCACCTATTTGGGATGTCCCCGCTTTATTTTTCCCGGAGATAAGATATATTAGGTGAAAAATTTCAGATGTGCTGTTGAGCGAAACTTGCTTTAGCATTGAATAACAACGTGGAATTACTCGCGCCTGCTGGCGGAATGCCGGCGTTGCACGCGGCTCTGGACGCCGGGGCCAGCGCACTCTATCTCGGCCTGAAACAACTCAACGCCCGCTATGGCGCGCAGAATTTCACGGTGGACGAATTGCGCCGTGCCGTCGCTTTGGCGCACCAGGCGAATGCCAAGGTCTTCCTCACCTTGAACACGGATTTGGCCCAGCGGGAAGTCGCGCTGGCAGCCCGCTGTTTGGCCGTGGCGGCGGAATGCGGGGTGGACGCGGCGCTCGTCCGCGACCCTGGCTTGCTGGCGATGCGCCCGCATTTCCCGCAGTTGGCCTTCCATTTCAGCACGCAGGCGGGGGTCAGCAGTTCAGCGGGAGTGGTGGCTGCGCGTAGGCTTGGCATAAGCCGTGCTGTGCTGGCCCGTGAATTGAGCCTGGCGGAAATCGCGGCTGCATCCTCTGTCCCCGACATGGAGACGGAGGTGTTCGTTCAAGGCGCCCTGTGCTTTTCCTGCTCTGGGCGTTGCCTGCTGTCCAGTTGGGGCGGTGGGCGCAGCGGCAATCGCGGACAATGCGCCAGCCCCTGCCGCGTGGGCTGGACAGCCTCAACGGGAAAGGAGGGGCGTTTCCTTTCCATGCATGACCTCTGCCTGGCGGATTGGGTGTCCAGTCTCGCGAAGGCGGGGGTGAAATCCCTGAAAATCGAGGGGCGCCTGAAGTCACCCGCCTGGGTTTCCCGTGCTGTCTCGCTCTATCGTCGCATCCTGGATGGCGAACTCCGAGGCGATTCCCTGATGGCAGAGGCTCGCGCTTTGGGCGATTACACGGGACGCGCATTGACGGACGGATATCTGCGCGGCGACCGCAACCAATTGACCGGCGAGGACTTGGGACGGGGCGCCTCGTGCTCCGGCCCCGCGTTTCCGCCTGAACCGAAAAAACAGACCGTGCTGGATATTCAGGTCGTGCCTGGCGACAATCACTCCACGCTGTGGCGGTTCCTGTACGGCGAAAAGGAACTCGTCCATCGAACTCCGCCGCAGAAAATCGCCAATCCCAAACGGGCTGTTCGGGTGGCGGAGGCTCTGGAGAGGATGGCGCAGTCCGTGCCTGATTCCCTGCGGGGGGCAACTCTGCTGGACAATGCCCTGGACAACCTGCTGCTGCCGCGCAATGCCGTCAATCGCGCTCAGGATGAACTGACAGGTTTTCTGCGGAACTTGAGCCGCACGGAGGACGGTCTGCCGCATGGCGTGACGTTGCCTCCTGCGGTGCAAAGGCTGGTCGCCAGGAATGGCGGAGCCATTTCCCCGGAGAATGCGCGGCGCCTGGGCGACAAGCCAGACCGGTGCCGCGTGCTTTGGCAGGATGCCGCGACGGTGGCGGCGGCTCTGCCCAATGTGCGCCTCGTCATTCAATGCGCGCCTCTGAATGAGACGGAGGCGGTTCAGCAGGGGGAGGCGGCGCTCGCGTTGCGTAGTCGATGCGACGCGGTGGCACTGCCTCAAATCTGCTACGAGGGGCAATTGGATGCACTGCGGGCACTGCTTCGTGCAGTCGTGTCGGCTGGGCTGGCGGTGGAGGTCAACTCCTGGGACACCTGGCAACTGGCGACCGAGGCCGGAGCCGTGATGGAGGCTGGTCCGGGATTGCAGGTGCTGAACGCCCTGGCAGCAGCCAAACTTCAGGAGTTGGGCTGCACCTGTGTCTCCGTCGCCTGTGAGATTGACGCGGAGCAGCTACAGGATTTGTGCGCCGCCGCCACCACGCCGTTGTCATTGACCATCTTTGCGCGACCGCCTCTGATGAGTACCCGGGTGGATTTGCCGACGGAACTGCTGGATAAGCCCCTGGAGGATTCCCGCCGCATCGTCCTGATTCCCTCCCGCGAGGGGGCTGTGACGGTGCTGCGTCCGTCCCGTCCGATGGATTGGCGTGGGCTCAGCAATCCGGCAGTGCGTGTCGCCCATTTGGTTTTGGATTTGTGCGGGTTGCGCGCATTGCCTCCGCGCGACCCCAAACCGTTCCTGTTCAACTACGACCGCAGACTGAGATAAAAAGGACGTTTTCTTCACGCATCGCATCATGGACACTGTGCAGATTTTCAAGGACACGCTCTACTTTCTGGCCATTCTGAACCCTGCCAGCAAGCTGCTTTTCCTCTCTTCCTACAATCCACCTTTGACGGGGCGGCAGAACTTTGAGTTGAGTTGGAAGTCCAGCCTGACGGCCTGTCTGATTCTGGTGGCTTTCACCTTCATCGGCACCATTTTGCTGGCGGACGTGTTCCGCATCCAGATGTATGCCTTGCGCGTCAGCGGCGGCCTGATTCTCTTCTTCACGGGCTGGCAGGCGGTGCGCAACGGCAAATTCACCAATGACGGACTTGCCAAGGGCATGGACTTGACGGAGGTCTCCATCATCCCGTTGGCCGCCCCCCTTATCACGGGGCCTGGCACCATCACCATCGCCATCACGATGGCCAGCGAACACGGCTCCTTTCACTCATTGGCAGTGGTCGTCATTGCCTGCCTGGTCAATTTCCTGCTGATGACCGCCACGCCTCTCATCAACCGTGCCCTGGTGGCGTTGCACGTGGTCGGACCGCTGATTCGCATCACGGGGCTCATCGTCGCCACCGTCGCCATCCAGATGATGCTGACGGGGTTGTCGGAGTGGTTTGCGAGCGCGTTGCCGCGCTGAATTTATTCCAATCCGGGATTTGTCATCAGGACGTCAGGATGATATCTTGCCTTCGTCCTGGAAGATGATGCGCACCATGCGGGTGCCGGTGATCAGTTCCGCAAGGGAGCATCCCGTGGTCAGCACGAACAATGGGGTGAATATTCCGGACAGCAGCAGGAACAGTGTATAGAAGAAAGTCCTGCCGCACCAGAACTTCAGATTGTCGCGTCGCAGCAGGAAGATTCCCCAGAATCTTTGGCCTGGCGTCTGGGCCATCCAGGACATGCCCAAGGTGTAGTAGAAGAGAACGCTAAGCCACCAGATGGTGAAGCCGATGTAGAACACCGCGTCGGGACTAATCAACTGGCGGGAGAACAGCCAGGCGAATCCCAGAAACAGCAGCAGCGCCCAGACGGCGAGGATGAGGACATCCGTCAAGCCTGCCGCCAAACGAAGGCCAAGCGAGGCAGCGGGATAGTTGTTGGCGTCTTTTTTCGTGAGACCAAAGGAGTCGGATGACTCAGGTGCGCGGAGGGTCAGGCGCGCCTTGAGTCGAGTCCACGGCGTGTTGTGCTGCTGCTCAACCTGTCTGGCCAGTTCCTGTTTGAGGATAGGCTTCAGAAAGGGCACGTCCAGCGCCTTGTTCCACGTGGGCAGCAGGGTGGGGCGCACCTGGCAATTCAGGGTGACTTTGCCCTCCTGGGCGAGACGGACAAGCGCCTCCTCGTCCAGCGGTCCGATTTGCTCTCCTGCTTCGTTCTTCAGAAAATAGAGTCTGGTGTTGGCCATGTGAGAAAAATGGTGAAAATGGGAAAAACGGCGGAAAAATCCGTTTTTTTTAGGATTTTTGGGAGGAACCTACTTGACAGATTCCTTTCAGAGGATAACATAACGTGTGTGTCGTTTTTTTCTTGTCGCCATCCGTTATTTTTTGAAAAAAAGCGTGTGGCGCCGGGAAAGGACGGATGTTTTGGGTGAAAGGTCACCCCGGTTGGCAGACGTGTGTGTCATGCGTCCGCCGATGGATTTCAGGAGCGCGGATTATGGCAGAGGACAACAGCAACAAGGCATATTCCAGGAGGCATCTGTGGGCGGGATTGAATGAGAAGGATCAGACCGCCTGTATTGGTATCACGGAGTTTCTGGCTGAACAGTTTCACGAGATTATCAGCATTGACCTGCCGGAGGTGGATGACGAGATCGATGTTGACATGATGTTCATCCATTTCCATTTGGGGAGCCGCATCTATCATCTTCGCTCCCCATTGAGCGGGCGCATTCTGGAAATCAACAAGGAGGTTTTGGACAATCCGAGCCTGCTCCATCTGAATCCCAACATCTATTGGATGGTGAAGATGGAGTATGACAATGCGGAGGAGATTGACCTGTTGATGGATGAGCGTCAGTACACGGATTACATCGATAAGTTATGAATGAATCGGAGGAAGGACTGCTTGGCCTTGCCTGGAGGCAGTGCCGCATGGCGCTGCTGGGGATGGTCTTGCTGCTCTGTGCCGGCGCATTGCTGTGCGCCTGGATGGACTGGCTTCGTCTGCTGGCTCTCTGGTGCTACGTGCCCAGCATTCTGGCCGTTCTGCTGGCGGGGGTGATTCTGCTTCCGGGCGATTTGGAGCGCGGATGGGCACGGCTGGCCTATCCTGCCCTGTGTTTGGCTGGATTGGCTCCGTTCCTCACCTTCGATTTGCGGAATGCCCACCATACGCTCTATCTGAGCGTTGGGGCGCTGCTGGCGGGACTGGCTGCCTTGTGGCTGATGCAGGAGCTGAACCGTCTGATTGCCCATGCCAGGGGCGGAGCCTGTTTCCCCGGAGACCCGCAATTCGTGGGGCGTGCGCTCTCCGTGGCCACCCTGTATGGCGTGGCGGTGCCGTTGGTGGCGGTTTACGCATCGGTCTTTGGCAGCTCCTATATGGGATGGGATGACATGACCGTGGCCAACTGCTGGGAAAATCCCCCCATGGTCATGTTCTGGACAGGGCGGGTCGTGTACTGGATTTCCCTGGCCGTTGTTCTGCTGCAGGCCGTGCTGGTTTTGTGCATGGCTGCGGATCTGGGAGAAAATGAGGCGAAAAAACAAGGAGGCAACGAATGTCAACTCAATTGATTACCGCTCTCGATTTCTTCGATTTGGATACCGCTTTGTCCAATGTCGAGCGCATTGGGGATGGCTGTGAATGGCATAAGGTGGGCAAGCAGCTCTTCACCAGCTGCGGCCCTCGGATTGTGAGTGAACTCAAGGCCAGGGGAAAGAAGGTCTTTCTTGATATGAAATACCATGACATCCCCAACACCGTGGCCCAGGCGGTGCGAGCGGCTGCTGACATTGGCGCGGATTTGTGCAATGTCCATGCGTCTGGCGGACCCGCGATGCTGGAGGCCGCCGCCAAGGCCGCCGCCGAGTCGGGAATTACGGTCATTGCCGTCACGGTGCTGACCAGCATGGATGCGGCGGAACTGTCGGCTGTCGGCATTGGTGATTCCCCTGCCAAGCAGGTGGAGCGTCTGGCTTTGCTGGCTCAGCGCTGCGGGATTGCCGGTGTGGTCTGCTCCGCGTTGGAATTGCCGGTGATTCGGCAGGTGTGCGGACCGGATTTCCTGACGGTGGTGCCTGGCATCCGCCCCGCCACCGCCTCCCTGGATGACCAGAAGCGTGTGATGACCCCGCAGGAGGCCGCACGGGCCGGCGCCGATTACATTGTGGTGGGGCGTCCCATCACCAAGGCCGATGACCCTGCCGCCGCCGCCCGGGACATCACCCAGAGTCTCATGGGGGCATAGCCGAGGCCTTTGTCCGGATTGCATTTTTTTTGCGAAGCGTGAAAACTTTCCCTGGCGCTGGGCGTATTGTTTTTGAAAAGTTTGTAACTATGCAGCACCCCCACCTGTGAGGCCAGTCGGAGGTTTCATGGCATTTCACCTGTACACAAGCAGCAGTCTGGAGAATCTGGCGGAACTGTATTCGCAGGAGCGCCTGAAGGCATGTCGGGACTCCGAGCGGCTTGCGCTGTTCCGCGCCAAGGGAATCTTCGCGCAGGAGAGCGTCTGCGTGCCCACGAATGGGATGCGGATATGGCTGGAGCATTATCTGGTCTCGCATGGACATGTCGTGGCGAACCGCAACTATCCGTACATCACCAACGTCGTCTGGGACATTCTGGGAGCGCAGTTTCCCGCTTTCAAACAGGCGCAGGATTATTTTTCCCGTGATGCCTTGCTGTGGCGGATCCTGGACATCCTTCTTGATGACAGCCGTGTGAAGTGCCATGGGCCTTTGGCCGCGTATTTGAACACGGCGGAAAATCCCCGGACCAAGTTGAGCCGCAAATACGAACTGGCGGACAAACTGGCTTCGCTTTACAGCGACTACCTGGCGTTCCTGCCTGATGTGCTCACGGGGAAGACTTCCCTCCCCGACGACGGAAAGGAGTGGCAGCTCTCCCTGTGGCAGGAACTCTGCCGAAACGGGGAGGCTATGCTCTATTCTCCAGCCCAGGCAATCATGGATTACCTGGCGTTGGATTCAACGGCCATTCTTCCGCAGAATCCCATCACGCTGTTCGGAATCAGCGCCATGTCCCCCTGGTTCCTGAGAATCCTGAAGAAATCCGCCAGCCACGGCAATGTTGTCCATTTCTTCTACCACAACGTCTCGGATGAATATTGGGGAGACCAACGGCGCAAAAACTGGGAGAGCGGCTTGCGCGCCGACCTGGAAGACCTGGATGAAATCTACAACAACTCCCTGCTGGGCAACTTCGGGGAGATGGGCAGACGGTTCTTCAACGCGGTCATGGAGTTGAACGATGACTTCATCGAGCATGACGACCGGGTGTGGCATCACCAGAGGGAGGAGGAAAATGACCAGCCGGGCGCCAGGCGTCCCCTTCTGCCTGAAGTCCAGTGGCTGGTGCGTCACTGCCAGAATCCGCCGCCCAACCCTCCTGAATTGGATGGGGGAGACGACAGCCTGACCGTCCACTCCTGCCATAATGACATGCGTCAGGTGGAGGTGCTTCACGACTGCCTCCTGCAACTGCTGGCCCGTCATCCGGACCTGAAGCTGACGGACATCATGGTGGTCTCGCCTGACATTGCGCGGTTCGCCCCGCTGGTCAACGCCGTCTTTGAGCAGGGGCCGCTGAAAGGGGCTTTTACCATCAGCGACCGCACCATCCTGCATGCCAATCTTCTGGCGGAGTCCTTCCTGAACATCCTTTCCTTGGCGGAGGGACGTTTCGAGGTCACCAAAATCCTCAAACTCTTTGATTCCGCGCCATTGCGCAGCCGTTTCAATTTGTCCGACCAGGCTGTCGTGAAACTTTCTGCCTGGATTGGACGTGCCAATGTCAAATGGGGATGGGATGCGGCAGACCGCAGTTCATATACCACACGTTCAGACCATTTTACCTGGCGGAGAGGAGTTGACCGCATGCTGCTCGCCATGGCGATGGACGCCACGCCTGACAATTGCTGGAAATCCCTGCGGCCTCTGGACATTCGTCTCTCGGAGGAAAACGCTTGCGCTTTGGGTGCGCTTACCCAGCTGTTGGAGTGGCTGAGGGACACAGCCCAGAAGCTGAGGGAGGAACGCACCTTTGCGGAATGGGTGGAGTTTCTTCTCGCTCAACTCGAACTCTATTTCAAGCCAGATGCGGAAAGTGCGCAGGATTATGTTCTCCTGAGCAAGACCATCCGTGAACTTTCGGAAGCGACCGGCAAATCCCCTTTGGCTCAGAGGAAACAGGATTTTACCTTGCCGCTGATTTGGCTGAAACACGCCGTGACTGCCGCCATGCCCAAGGATGGTTTTCTCAATGGAAAAATCACCTTCTGCTCCATGATGCCCATGCGTGGTGTGCCTTGTCGTGTGCTAGCCATGCTGGGAATGGCGGAGGGGGAGTTTCCCCGTCAGGACAGCTCGCTCGGGTTCAATCTGATGACGCCTGAACTCAGTCTCCTGAAATACTATGACCGGTCCAAGGCGGTGGAAGACCGCTTTGTGTTCCTGGAGTCCATTCTGGCTGCCAAGGAACACCTGCTGATTTTCTTCAATGGCCAGGATGACTGTTCGCAGCAGGAGAGCAAACCAGCCGTGCCAGTCTCGGAACTGCTGGCCTACGCCGAGCGGGTGCGCGTCGGCGCAGGCGACTCTCTTCTGCTGAAACATACGCTCAACCCCTTTGACACAGGGAATTTCCGTTTGTCCTGCGAAGAGGGCGCTATGAATCTGCGTCAGGGATTCTCCTATTCAGGGCTTTTGGCTGAACTGGCGTCCCTCCAGCCTGCGGGAACGGGCGAGAGCGTTCCTTTGTGGCAGGCATTCCAGAATGGCGCGCGCGGACTTCCCGTCCCCGACAAGCTGCTTCAGCCTCCAGAGAAGGTGACTTTGGCTGAACTGGAACGGTTCCTGAAGAATCCGCAGGCGCATTATTTCTCCCATCGCTTTGGCACAGTGTACACTGACTGGGAGGAAGACCCGCCATCCGACTATGAGCCATTCCAAATCAACTATCGGGTTGAAGGGCGTTTTGCCCGCCAGGTCGCCGACGTGGTGAATGAAAAGGTTCAGTCCAGCCTTGGTCAATTGCAGGCGGAGGAACAGGATGACGACCGTCTCCCAATGGGTAAGTTGCGCATGGAGAAACTTGACGAGAAAATCAATGAGGTCAAGTTGGCGGGCGATATCCTTCAAGCCTGGCAGACCCGCGCTGAGCAGAAGGTGAACCTGACCCTGGAACTGGGGGATGTTTTCCGACAATTGAATGAGGAATTTCCTGACCTGATGCGTCTGGATAAGGATACCTTGTCCAAATGCTCTGGCTGGAAAATCTGTCTTGAGGGCAAGGTGATTGCAGCGGAGCAGGCGAGCGGCTACACCTGCATTGATGCGTGCTTTTCGTCCGAGAAAGGGCGGCATTTGATACATGCGTATCTTTGTCACCTGCTGTTGACCGCCAATGGCCGAACAGGCAAGGCCGCTGTTGTCAGATTCAAGAAAAAAAACTCAAATGGACAGCCACTCAATTGGAGCATCGCGACAATTGCCAATGCCGAGGAGGCCAAAGAGCAGTTGAAAACCTTGCTGGCCTGGTATTTCATCGGCAAATGGCGTCCATTGCCTCTGCTGGAAAATTTCTCTCCAATGTATGCC
>JAFRLP010000470.1 GCA_017431185.1 Victivallales bacterium
CCATGTTGTCCTCCAGGAAATACTTCTGATCCTTGAGAACCTCTTCTTCAATGCGGACTTCCTCGTTGTTTTCATCCAGGAAGACATAGAGGCCATCGCCTTCATCGTAGGAGAAAACCAGTTCCTTCTCCGCCAGGTCGGGGGTGTCGATTTTATCGACGGAACGGAAGGTGCGGTCGGTGGTTCCGCCAGTAATCATGTTCTTGAGCTTGCAACGGTAGAGGGCTTGGCCTTTCCCTGGCTTGCAGAAGTCAAATTCAGTGATGAGGTAGGGCTCGCCGTCCATTTCGATTTTGAGTCCTTTGCGCAGGTCGGATGGGTCGTACATGGGATGTCTCCGTTTGGCATTTGTGGTTGCGGGTGTTTTCAGATGAAATCACCCTTGTAATTGTAAAACTCTAAAATATAAGCGTTCAATGTCAGTTTTCAACCTGAAAAGCGAGGAGATGCCTGCCGCTCTGGCGGAAATCCAGAAAAAATCTGGTTACACCTTCATTCATCGCGACCTGTTGAGTGAGTCTCTGACCCACCCGTCGTATGCCGCCGAGCAGCCTTTTCCGATTCGCCAGAACCAGCGTCTGGAATTTCTGGGAGACGCAGTGCTTCAGCTCATTCTAACGCGTCATCTGTTTGAGCAGTTCCAGGAGGAGCAGGAGGGGGGGCTAACGCGGATGCGCTCCAGTCTGGCCAATGAGGCGGCCACCGCCAAATACGCCGTTACTCTGGGGCTGGACCGTGTTCTGCTGTTGGGCAAGGGCGAATGCCAGACTGGCGGACGCAAGCGCCCTTCGATTCTGGGCGACGTGTTCGAGTCTTTTCTGGGAGCCGTCTATCTTGACGGCGGGTTTGAGGCCGCCCAAAAACTGGTGCTTTCTCTTTTGCCGGACCTGAATGACGTGCGCTCCAGTCTTCAACTGGAGGAGAATCCCAAGGGAGCATTGCAGATGCTGGTTCAGCATTGGCGAATGGAGCCTCTCAACTACGAACTCGTCTCGAAGCGCGGCCCAGTGCATGAGCCGATTTTTGAGGTGCGGGTCACTGTTGGCCAGCGGGAACTTGCCCGTGCCACGGGGCCGAATCACAAGCAGGCGGAGCGTATGGCGGCACGTCATGCATACGAGGTGCTGTCCGATGAACTCGCCGCCAGCGCAGGTTCGCAGGAGATTGTGGTGCTTGACTTTGACGGGGTCATCTGCGACAGCGCCGGGGAGACTGGGGCCTCTGGCTGGAAGACGGCGCGGGAAATCTGGCCGGAACTCTTTCCCGAGCCAATGCCGTCCCCCGAGCAGTTGGCGATGTTCCGCAAAGTCCGTCCCGCCTTGGAGACGGGGTATCATGCCCCCCTGCTGTTCAAAATGTTGCAGGAAGGGCTCCCGATGGAGGAATTCGAGCAGCGCGCCTCCGAACATTATGGGCGCATCATGCGGGAACACAATCTGGACAGAAACGAACTCATCGACCATTTCGGACGTATCCGCGACCAGTGGATTGCCGAAAATCTGGACGAATGGCTCGATTTCCACGGCTTTTTCCCCGGCGTGCTGGAGGCTCTGCAAAGCGCTCTGGAGTCGGGACGCCGCATCCTCATCAGCACGACGAAACAGGAGCGCTTCGTGAAGGCCGCCCTGGAGAGCCGCGGAGTCCATTTCCCGATGGAGAACATCTACGGGCTGGACCGTCGCCGTCCCAAGGAGGATTTGCTGGCGCAGTTGCTGGAGGCGTGCCCGCCCGCCATCTCCTTCACCGAAGACCGACTCAAGACCCTGCTTCGGGTGGAGACCCATGCCGAACTGGATGCCGTGAGGCTCCATTACGCGGCGTGGGGGTACGGCACAGCCTCTGACCTGGAGAACGCCCGCATGGACCCGCGCATCCACGTACTTTCGCTGGAGGAATTCAATGACTTCCTGGCTGGACGGCAGCCCGCGTCCGTCGAACATCCTCAATAGGGTATGGCCAACCTGATTTTGTGCGACATAGACGGCACCCTTATCCGCCGCGGACACGGCTTCTCCGCCTCAACGGCAGAGGCGATGGCCCGACTGCGCGCCCAGGGACACTATATCGCGCTCGCCAGCGGACGTAATCTGTGGAGTTGCCGTCAGATTATTCCAGAGGAACTGCCAGTCTCGCACTGGCTCTTCTCCACGGGCGTCGGGGTGTGGGATGTCGCGGGGAAATGCGTGCTTCGGCGCAGGGAATTGACGGCATTGGAGTCGCGGCGCATCGCCGAGGTGCTGGAGAGCATTCAGGCCGACTACATGGTATTGGCTCCGCTGGAGGATTGTCCGCGATTCGTCTATCGCCGCTTTGGGCGTTTGGAGAACGCATGCACGGATTTTGACAAGCGCCTGGCGGAATATGCGGGGATGTCCCGTCTTTTGGCAGAGGGGGAGGAATCACGCCTGGCAACGGCCTGCCAATTCCTGATTTTCCTGCCGTCGGGAGATGCCCGATTGGAGAGGCTGCGGGATTGCCTGGCGGATGACTTCACCTTTGTCCACTCCAATTCCCCATACGGCGGAACCACGGTCTGGGCGGAGGTCTTTTCCCGCGCGGCGGGAAAGGCGCGGGCTGGAGAATGGCTGGCCTCTCAGCCAGACCTGGACATCACCGCAACGTATGCCTTGGGCAACGACTTCAATGACCTGGATATGCTGCGGTGGGCTGACCATGCCATGGTGACCCCGAATGCGCCCGCCGCCCTTCAGGCCATGTTTCCCGTGACCCAGGCTGATACGGACGGCGCCTTCGCCGAAGCCGTCCAGCGCTGGGGAATGTAAGCGACTCAAGCGGCACAAGCGACTCAAGCGACTCAAGCGGCGGGGGCTAAAGATTTCAGCCTTGACAAAAAGAATCTTTGCAAGCACACAACTTTGCTGTGCAATTGTTTTTGGGGAATTTCATTCTTAAGTTTGGGGACGAATCTGCGTCTGGAATTTGTCCCCAACTTGGGGACGAATTCGACCATCCCATTTTTCATGTTCCCTGGGGGCACCACAAGCTTCTCATCGATAAGTTCCGCGAGAACCCGGAAGCAGCATTTTTCTACATCCGCGAGACGGTGAAAAATGGTTGGAGCCGTGCCGTCCTTCTCAACTTCCTCGACACGAACTTGCATGAACGCCAGGGTAAAGCCGTCACCAATTTCGCCGCGTCCCTGCCGCTGCAGGACGGAGAACTTGCGCAAGAGGTTACAAAAGATCCTTACACGTTCGATTTCGTTGCCCTTGCTCCAAGATATCGCGAGAAGGAACTCAAGGACGCCCTGATGGCTCACATCGAGCGTTTCCTTCTGGAACTCGGCCAGGGATTCATGCTCGTCGGCCGCGAATATCGGCTCGAAATCGGGAGCAGGGAAAAGGTCGCCGACCTCCTCTTCTTCCACATGAACCTCAACCGCTACATCGTGGTGGAGGTGAAGACCACGGAGTTCGAGGCCGAGCATCTTGGACAGCTCGGTCTCTATGTCTCTGCCGTGAATCATCTGCTCAAAAAGCCTTCGCATGAGCCGACAATCGGCCTTCTGGTCTGCAAGACGAAGGACAGCACGATGGTCAAATGGGCGCTGGAATCCACCCAGCAACCCATTGGCGTTTCGGAATACCGCATTAGCGAAATCCTCCCGAGGGAAGTCGCAAGCGATTTACCGAGCATTGCTGACATCGAATCTGGAATCGCTCTTTCCGATGGATCTGCCAAGGAGGTTGACAAATGAGGGGACAGGCAGGTGGAGTGAAAAGTGGTTCAAACGGAATCATTCAATGAGGTGTCGTCATCGCCATCATTGCCATTTTGGCGTCCATGCTGCTGCCGGCGTTGGCGTCTGCCAGGGCAAAGGCCAGGGACATCAGTTTCACCAACAATCTCAAGCAGTTGACCCTGTGCTATATCACGTATGGAATGGAAAACGACGGCTGGGTCATGCCCAGGACACTTTGCGAGGTGCCTTCAAGCGTAGGCACCGCCAATGCCTGGACTGGATACCTCGCCGACCAGCTTTACGGCATTGGACTGGGGCATGGCACCATCGGAATCTATGCAACGAACAACAACAGAAGATTCCCTTCGTTTGAGTGCCCCTCGGAGTCCACGCCCATTGGAGTCAAGGCGGACTCGAAATTCATGTTCGGCCATTATGCAGTGAACAACCTGTTCACTGGCTTGTTCACCAACACGAACCAGCCAGCCCACAAGGAGTCGCAGATCACCTCGGCCTCGCACTGCGCACTGCTGATGGACTCCTCCTGGAAGCAGAATTATGGCACGGCGGCCCTGAACGCAACCGTGGGCGACACCATCGCCCTGCGGCATGGCTCCAAAAGCAGGGCGACAACGGAAGACGACACCAACAAATACTACCACATGGGAGAAAAGGTCAATTTTTCGTTCTATGACGGGCATGTACGCACTTTGAAGCGCAATGACCTGATGGTGGGTGCCGCAATCAAAAGGAAAAGCCTCTGCGAAGGATACGAGAACAGCTTTACCTGGTAATCCCTCCTCCACAGGACTTTGGGGGAACCTGGGGGGAATCGGGCCTGGCGAATTACATCCTGGCCACCACAAAGGCCACGGATGTGTGCCAGGTCACCTTGCGGTTGAGGGTTTGGCGGGCGAGGGTGTCGCGGAACAGTTGCAGGTCATCCGGCGACAGGCCGTTGGTGGCCAGGGAACATGCAAAGGAGTCGGGCTGTGCCGAGAACCAGTGGTCAAGCATTTGCCGCGTCATGGTGAACTGGCGGGGGAGTACTTCGATTTCAATGGCGGGGGAGGGGAACCCCGCCTGAAGGAAGGCCTGCTGTATTTCCTCGACGTCCCAGTTGACCCGCTGGTCAGTGGGGGAGGTGTAAACCGCCTCCTCCGCCCGAATAAAGCGCTGAATGGCCTCCGAGTCGGCATAATCGTCTGGCCCCGCCAACAGCGCGGAGAGGCGCTGGGAACGGCGCGGGAGGTTTTCCGCCAGGGAGACGGTGGCGCCATTCTGCAGCAATGCTGGCAGGACGGCCAGGCGCCTCGCGCGGTCTGGGGCCTTGGCCAGCAGATTCCGCCCCACAACCAAATCAAAACGCACATCGTCAGAATGCTGCGCTTTCAGCAGTGCTGGCACCTGTTCTGGCAGTCCCGCAAGGACAATGGGACGGCGCAGTTCCGTCAAGTTGGCGGCCATGTCCAGAATGGCGTCGGCGGACTGCTGTGAAGAGGTCAGGCTCCACACGCCTCCCTCTGGCACGCTGCGCACTGCCAGCCAGGTCAATTCCCCCGAGTCGGCCGTCAAATCCAAGACCAGTTCGTGCCTCTTCAGCGGTCGCGCCGCAAAGATGCGCTCCCGGATGGTGGCGAGATTGGCAGCCAAGTTATCCACCGCGCGCGCCAGCCATTTGTCTGCCTGGCGGTCTGGCTTGGTGAAGGTCAGGACCTCCGGCGGCGCGGAGGCGTTTTCATTCTCCCGCAGTGCGGCCATCTGGAGTTCGCGGCGCTGGCGCACCACGTCCGCCAACTGTTTTTCATAGCCGATGACGCCTGGTTCGTAGAAGATTTTCCCTTGGAGGGAGGAGGGGAGGTATTGCTGGGCGACCCAGTGGTCTTTGAAGGCGTGTGGGTATTTGTAGCCGACTCCGTGCCCAAAACTCTCGGAGTCTCGGCTGGAGTCCCGCAGGTGGTTTGGCACTTCGCCCTCCTGTTCCCTCTCGATTCCCTTGAGGGCGTCGAAGAAGCCCATGACGGAATTGGACTTGGGCGCGGTGGCGCAATAGAGCGCCGCGTGGGCCAGCGGGTAGTGCCCTTCGGGGAGTCCCACGCGGTCGAATGCCTCGGCAGCCGCGATGACAAAGGGGAGGGCGTGCGGGTCGGCCATCCCGATGTCCTCGCTTGCGAAAATCGTCATTCTGCGAAAGATGAAGCGTGGGTCTTCGCCGGCGTACACCATCTTGGCCAGCCAGTAGAAGGTGGCGTCAGGGTCGGAGCCGCGCATCGACTTGATGAAGGCGGAGATGGTGTCGAAATGGTAGTCCCCTTCGCGGTCGTAAAGGACGGCACGGTGCTGGATGGACTCCTCGGCGACCGCCATCGTGATGTGGATGCCGCCTGTCTCGTCGGGCGGAGTTGTCTCCACGGCAAGTTCGATGGCATTGAGTGCGGCGCGTGCGTCGCCGTTGGCGACGTTGGCGAGGTGCGCGAGCGCCTCATCGTCTATCTTGACCTGGCGTCTGCCGTAGCCACGCTCGGGGTCATGCAGCGCCTGGAGGATGATTTTGCGGACATCCTCCTCGGTGAGCGGCTTGAGCTGGAAGATGCGGGAACGCGAGACCAGGGCGCGGTTGACCGTGAAATAGGGGTTCTCCGTCGTGGCTCCAATGAGAATGACGGTCCCGTTCTCGACCCAGGGAAGCAGGGCGTCCTGCTGTGCTTTGTTCCAGCGGTGTACCTCGTCAACGAACAGGATGGTGCGCTGACCAAGTTCGTCCCGGCGTCGCTGCGCCGACTGCGTGACGTCCTTGAGGTCGGCGATTCCCGCCATCACCGCGTTCAGGGTGATGAACGTGGATTTGGTGGTGTTGGCGATGACGCTGGCCAGCGTGGTTTTTCCCGTGCCCGGCGGTCCGTAGAACAGCAGGCTGGAAAGCTGGTCGGCCTGGACGGCACGGCGCAGCAGCCTTCCAGGCGCCAGGATATGCTCCTGGCCGATGTACTCCTCCAGGGTGCGCGGGCGCATCCGCGCCGCCAACGGCTGGTCTTTTGCCAGTTCGGTTCGGACAGTGCGGTCAAACAGCGACGGTGCGTTCCTGGAGAGTGTCTTCACGCCTGAATCAGAAGTTGCAGTTGAACAGCACCATGAACGGCAGTGCGCCGTTGGTGATGACGTTGGCCAGGCCGAGCTGGCAGCCAGTCATGCTCTCGGCGAAGTTGACCACGCCAATCTGGCATCCCCTGATGTTGGCGGCGTGGTTGAAGACACCGAACTGCACTCCAGCCAGGTCCCCCGATATGTTGACAAGGGCCAACTGAAGGCCGCGGTTTGGCTCCTGGACTATGCCCCTGGCGATGTTGGCTCCCACGGCAAGCTGCGCTCCCTTGAGGTGTTTTCCGGCGTAGTTGGCGATGGCCGCGAACTGCACGCCCAGCGCGTTGCTATCCACCTGGTTCCAGGCAATGCCCAGCTGGAGACCTTCCAAATCGCCGCGGACGAAGTTGGCGAAACCGCCAAGTTCCACGCCGTACAGGTTGTGGTGGTCTGCCCCCAGGAGAGTCAGGCGCAAGCCGCGGATGTCAAAGGAGTCATCGGGATACTGCACCGGCTGGATGAGGCTGACGCCGAGGGGACGGTACCCCGCATGCGAGGCTGGAGTGGCGGTGGAGAGGGCGGGCACAACCGTATTGCTGGGGATGGTGGATGCCTGGTACAGCACGGTCTTCTGCTGAGCATTGGCGGCGATGGCTGCTACGGCGATGAGTACGGTGGCGAGGATTTTGCTACGCATGATTGCTCCTTGCGTTTTCTTTTTTTTGCATTTCGAAGTCGTCCAAGGCTTCATCTCACATAATGTACCACTTTTTCCCTAAAAATCACTGCCATGACGCAAAAAACACCGGAAAAAGGTGAATTATGAAAATACACCTGTTGCGCAGATGGATTTGACCAACTGCTCTATTACCGAAACCGAGACGCTGTTGCCGAGCAGTTTCATCCACCGTGCCCTTGCATTCGGCAACACAAAGTCAGCGGGAAATCCTTGGATTCTGCAAGCCTCGCATTTGGTAATGCGTCTGAAATTGCGGGGTAGCCAGATCTTTTTGATGAACTGTCGCCTGTATTCAGAAGCCTCAGGTGCGTGCAAGGAAACAGTTGTAACGTAATCATTGGAATCACTGGCCACCAGGGTGGGGAAAATATTGGAGCTGGGCAGGAAAATTCGGTTGACTCCGAACAATCCCGTGCTGATTTTCGTGAATCTGAAATCGTAGCGGATTTCATCGCATCTGACAATTCCCTTTGCCTCCATCTCCTCTAGCAGAGGATTCAACTTGACTTTTTTCACCTTGAAAATACGCTCACGGGAAAGTTCGTCAATGACAAGTTTCCCATTGCGTTCAAAGGAAATGACCAATTTCTCCTGCTCATTCAAGGTCTTTGTGGCAGTGATTACGGAAAAGGCATATTTTTCAGGCTTGAGGATACCGCTTTTTACCAATCCATCGATGTCCTCTTGGGTGATGGCGTGGTTCAAAGTCTGGAACTGGGAAAGACTCAAGGGATTTCCATCAAGGCAGCCAAAGATTTTTTTTCGCCTGTTGCGTAAAAGCAAAAGACATATCTCCTTCTGCTTTTCCGTTGTCTCCAGAAGGTCCCAAGAGTGTATTGTCGTGCAACCATTGCGCAGGTCATTCAAGAGAAAATAGTCGTTGAGTCCGTTGTTGTTTCGGGAGAGGCTAGTGGAGGATTTCCTTCTGTCGGAAATTGGATTTCCGAACAAGTCCAGTTCAGGGGGCAAGCCAGAATCCTGGAAGTTGCCTTGGTGCTCTAGGCCATCCAGGATCTCGGCAAGGCGAATCTTTTTTCTTGCCTTGGCAGGAAGGGAAAAGGCATCCTGGAACTTTTTTTCCCTGAATCCAATGATGTAGATGCGAACCCTGCTTTGGGGAACACCGTATTCAAAAGAATTCAGGACATAGTGTCGTGCATGATAGCCAGCAGCCTGAATGCGTTTCAATATATATTCCAGAGCCTTTTGATTGCGCGGGTCGGCCAATCCCTTCACATTCTCGAACATGAATGCCTTGGGTCTTGACTGGTTCAGCAGAAACAGCGCGTCATTCCATAATTGTCCGCGGTCATCGTCGAAGCCCAGGTTGCGTCCCGCTATTGACCAGCTTTGGCATGGGACGCCTCCTGTCAGAAAATCATGCTGGGGCAGGGATTTCAACTTGGTTATGTCACCAAGATTGGTATGGTTGCTGTCCGGAAAATTCGTCAGATACGCATCAATGGCATCCCTGTTGATTTCACTGAAATGGGAGCAAGTCCCGCCATTCCGCTCAACTGCCAGGCGAAAGCCGCCAATGCCGGCAAACAGGTCTATGGAGGAAAAGGTGGTCATGGCCCAGGCTATTTCAAAAAGCTTCCAGTGTTTTCCGGTGGCTCGATGCCAAGGAAATCCCTGTAAATGCGCTCCTTGTATTCCTTTCCTAGCGCATTGATTTCATGGATGAATGTCCTGTAGGCGGAGGAACCTCCAATCAAATCCCAGAATTCATCCCCAATCAAAACCGAAGGGTCGTTTTTCATGTCAAACCAGCGCATTGGAAACGACCATTCATAATTCTGCCGTTTGCCATAAGGATTGTACACCAAAGCATAGTATGCATTATCTACTTGCATTGGCTCCATGGCAAGAAGTTTGAAGATTTTCTCTTTGCTGACCTTGGTCTGGTCACTGTTTGGAAGCGGTGCCTTCAGTTCCAGCGCATATTTTTTGCCTGTGGTTTTGCTGTCGATGAAAATGTCACAAGTGACCGCAACTGGAATCGGGTTGCCTTTTCCTGACAAAATGAATGACAATTCCGTATCCCATTCTGGCTTCTTGCGCCTGTGTCCTTCCATGCCATGCTCCAGTTCATTCAATACCTGTTGAATTCGTTGTGGCCGTTCCTCTTTGACAAGTCCGTTAATGGTAACCCCTTGTCTGCAATCACCATGAAATACACGCGCAACCGTCACAGCCAGTTTCTCCCAGACACCGCCAAAGGGGGTCACAAAGCGTCGTTCAAAATGTGCTCCTTTGAAGATTTCATCCGGGACAAGGGCTGCATAGATTGGTTTCGAAGCATGATGCTTTTCTGGAACAAACGGGTCTTCGTACAGGACTTTGACCATTACCTTATCCATCAATTCCTTCACGATTTTCCTGATGGCATCCCTTATATTGTCTTGAAAGTTTATGTCCATAACAAAAAAAAGCCGTTGGGGTTGTTTTCATCGTTTTCCATAATATATTGTATAATTGAGCGAAGGCAATGCAGAAAGAGGTGAAAACGATGCCGAATGCCATGGAAGAACTGAATACTGGCAAGAGAAAGGAACTGGCGCAACTTGAATTGTTCTCCAGAACGCCAGACGAGATGAGTGAGCAGGAACTGGCGCAACTCATCGAGTACCATAACCGAAAATACTGGGAGGACGGCGAACCCGAAATCAGCGACCCGGAGTACGATGCCCTGGTGCGGGCTCTGCAGCGGAAAAATCCCAGCCACCCCCCTGCTGTCCCGCGTCGAGGCCCCGGTGGTGGCGGGTGAGGGGAAGGTCGTCCACAAGACCCCGATGCTTTCGCTGGACAAGGCGTACTCTCTGGAGGAGGTGCTGTCGTGGGCCGGCAAATTCTGCCGAGGAACACACGAGAAGTTGCTTGTCCAACCCAAGTACGACGGCATCTCCGCCATTTGGGACGGGCAGGTTCTGGCGACCCGAGGCGACGGGATGGAGGGGGAGAACATCACCGACAAGGCTGCGCTGATTGAACTGGAGCACCCCGCTGGCATATTCGCCCTGGCTGGATGCAAGACTCCCGCGCGTGGGGAAATCGTCATCCGCGAGGATGATTTCCGCACGTTGTACCAGCATATCCGCAACCGCAACGGGCGCATCTACAAGAATCCGCGCAATGCCGTGGCGGGCATCATGGGGCTGAAGGAAATCGGCGACATGCTCAAGCAGGGCGCCAAACTCACGCTGGTCGATTATTCGCTCTACTCCTGGGAATCCGAATACGGGCGTCTGCGGGACGATTGGGCCGCCCTGGTCGAGAACATCGAGAAATTGCCTTATCCCATGGACGGAATCGTGGTCAAGTTGGCAGACGCGGAGTACTCCGCAGGCCTGGGCAACACGGCGCACCATCCGCGCGGGCAGATCGCCTTCAAGTTCACCAATGTGCGGAGAACCACGATACTGCGTTCCGTGGAGTGGAGCGCAGGCAAGGATTGCCTGACGCCAGTGGCGGTCTTCGACCCCGTGGAAATCGGGGGGACGACCATCACCCACGCCACACTCCACAATCTTCAGAATGTCCTGGACAGGGATTTGCGGCTGGGCGACGTCATCACCGTGGAGCGGGCGGGTGATGTGATTCCCTACGTCTCCGCCTCCGAACCAGGCGTGGAGCGCCGCAGTTGCCTCATTGACGAGTGCCCCTACTGCGGGGCGACTCTGAAGCGCGACCTGCCGGAGTTGCGCTGCGTCAACCCCGAGTGCCCCGGCACACGGCTGCAACGTCTGGCCGCCGCTGTGCGCAACATCGGCATTGAACGGCTTGGCGAGCCGACTCTGGAGAAGATGATGAAGACGCTGGGCGTGCGCACACTCAAGGACATCTTTGGATTAGGGAAGGCGGACCTGCTTCGGTTGGAGGGGTTTGCCTCGCAGTCGGCGGACAATCTGCTGGCGGAAATCGCCAAGGCCAGGCAGGTGCCTGACTGGAAGATACTTGCGTCCCTGAACATCAAGGGCATCGGCCCGAACATCGCCAAGGCGATACTGGCGGTTCATCCTCTGGAGGAACTGCGCCGTCTCACGGTTCTGGAATTGGGCATGATTGACGGCATCGGCCCTGAACGTGCCTCCGCCCTGGAGCAGGAACTGCGGGAGCAGTCCGACGCGCTGGATGAACTGCTCGCCTGCGTCGAAGTGCAGCGTTCCGGCGCATCCGCAGATGGACGGCCCACTATCTGCTTCACGGGGAAAATGCCAGAGAAACGCTCCCATTACGTGGCGTTGGCGGAGAGGCGTGGCATGGCGTTTGCGGATTCGGTCACCTCATCGCTGTCACTGCTGGTGGCCATGGACCCGACGGAAAACTCCAGCAAACTCAAGAAGGCACGTAATCTCGGCATACCCATCCAGTCCCTTGAGGAGTGGTTGGCGGGAGCGACGGAGTAGGGGAGAGTGCGTGGCAGTGCCTGCTGTCACCTTCTCCTATCCTTCCATCGCGGCGAAAACCTTTATCAATTTGTCGTAGGTCAGCGGCTTGAGCAGCACGCCTGTGAAAAGGTTGGCACGGACATCGCTTTGGAATTCCGTGTCAGCCGTCAATACAAAGACAGGGAGATGGCTGAAGCGAGAATCGGCGCGGAGTTTCTCGATGAACTCGATGCCGTTCATGTGCGGCATCCAAAGGTCGGAGAGAATGAAGTCGTGGGGATGTCCTGCCTTCAACGCCGAGGCAAGTTTGGAAAACGCATCCCCTCCATCTGTCGCATGGTCGATGGCGTCGAGGCCCATTTTCTTCAGAAAGGCCGTCAGGACCTTTCGGTTGACTGGAGAGTCGTCCACGACCAGCAAATGATTCGGCAAATGCCTCAATTCGAGGGGCGATTCCGGCACGGAAGGCGAGAGCGGGGCCTCCACGGACACAATGCCTGGAATGCGCACCCTGAACGTCGAGCCTTTTCCAAGTTCGCTCTCGGCGACGAGTTCACCGCCCATCACCTCGGTCAGGCTTTTGCAGATGGAGAGTCCCAGGCCTGTCCCGTTGGCCCTGTCGGGCGCGTGGCTTGGGTCCTGAACCTGAACGAAAGGCTCCAGAATGTGCGTCAGCATGTCGGACGCAATGCCGCAACCTGTGTCGGAGACGGAGACCTCCAGGGTTGAATCCGCATACGACGCCGCAACCATCACGGTGCCCTGTTCTGTGAATTTGACCGCATTCCCAACCAAGGTGAAGAGAATCTGGCGGAAGCGGTGTTCGTCCAGCAGAATGGTCGG
>JAFRLP010000471.1 GCA_017431185.1 Victivallales bacterium
CACCATTTGACCAGGGAGGCAAGCAGCGTGGCGGAACGCGGGTCATTGGCCATCGGACCGGTATGTGCGCCATCCGCCTCCAGGCAGAATGCCGCTGTGCGCCCCAATCCCGCCTGATGAAAGGCAGCCAAAGGCAGTTTCTCCCCGTCCTCTTGCGCAAGGGCGACCTGGGCGTCGGGAATGGGCCAGCACTGGTTGTATCCGCCGGCGGCGAGAGTGCCTGTCAAGACGGTGGAGAGCATCGGCGCGGCGGGCGTGAAACGGCCTGTGATGGCCTCGGCAAGAAACGTGCGTTTGGCGACCTGGAAGGTGTCCTCGGCAAACAGACGGGGCAATTCCTCGGCTCGCTCCGTGAAGTAGATTGTGCCGCCCCCCTCCAGGGCAACCGACGTCAGGAGTTCGGAGTCCGGGTCCGCGGGGGAGCCCAAGCCGATGACGCTGACCGTGACCCCTGCGTCCCGCAAAGTGGCCAGAAGCGTCAGGTAATCGCCTGGCTGCTCCGAATCCGCCGCATCCGCGAACAGCACGATATGGCGAATCTGCGCAGTGCTGTCCAGCAACTGTTCGGCGGCGGCCTTGAGAGCCTCATAGACAAAGATGCCTCCTCCCATCGACTCGATGGAGAGGATTCGCTGGATGCACTCCTCCTGTTTTTCCAGGGTTGTCAAGGGGACAACGACGTGCGGATTCGTATCCACAGCCAGCACCGCGAGTTCATCCGTCGGTCGAAGCAGACGGCATATTTCGGCGGTGCCCTGGTTGGCCAAATCCATCTTGGTGCGGTCTCCCACATGCATCGACATGCTTCCCGACCGGTCCAGAGCGACGGCGATGGCGACCTTGGCCCGATGCTCCTCATGCTGCTGCAACAAGGAGACGGGCAGAATCCCCTCCAGCGGAGACTGGTAATATCCGCCCTGGGCGAAGGAACGTTCTCCGCCCGTCATCAGCATTCCCACGGCGCCGGCGCGCACCAGGCCAGCCAGCAATTCCATGCCCCCCTGCCCCAGGTGTCCGGCGGGCACGTTCTCCAGCACCACACAGGAGGCATTGGCGAGCAGTTCGGGAGTCAGCCTGCCAGCGCCGGGGGCCCGCCGCTCCACCTCCAGAGCAGCCTCCGTGAGCACACGTCCCAGATTCCCTGATGGCGTGTTGCTCAGCAGAAGGATTTTCCGCTGTCCCTGGGCCGTCACCAGATGCTGGGCACGGTTGTTCTCCAGGCAGGTGTCGGCCAGGCCAGGAACCTGTATTTCGGCCATGTAGCGCACCGTCCCCGGGGCGGTCAGGGAGTCCTGCCAGAAGAATTGGTTCATCCCCTGGCGCAGGACAATGGTTCGGGTTGTCCACTCGCCCTCTCCGCCGCGAATCCGCAACCGCCCTTCAAACGCGCCGGGAGAGGAGACCAGACAGTGCAGGGAGAACGCCTCCCCGACCTGGACGGCGGCGGGGGCGGAGAATGCCGTCAGGGTGACATCCCGACTGGTATCCGGCGTCCAAAGGCGATAGTCCACAGAGACGCCGCGGGCGGCAGCGCGGGCGAAGCACTCGTCTGGCGCAGGGCCGCTCCATTGTCCATCCCCCAGATAGAGGATACGTGCCGGCGTGCCTTCGGGAATCAGCAGAAGCGCCTTGTTCAAGGCCTCCGCCAGCAGGGAGCCGTTTCGCTCATCCTTGAATGGGGACAACCGCGCAAAGTCCAAATCATCGGCGCCCTTGTTCACCTGGACTTTTTCCGCGAAGGCGAGGACGCCCAGGCGCGACCTGCCGGAGCGGCCCTTGTCCAGTTGATGGAGCAGCGCCTCCGCCTCGGAAATGCTCTGCGAGGACATGGAGGCGCTTTGGTCAACAACGGCGATGCAGACGCCTGGCGCCGCAGGGAGACGCCAGTGCAGTCCCGCCAGCCCCGCTGTCATCACGACGTACAGCAGACCGCGCAGACAACGCTCCCAGGCAGACCGCGGCGGCCACAGCCACAGCGTGGCGACCGCAGGAATCAGCAAGGCCAGCAATATGGGATGCGCGAAATACAAGAGGGGCAACTTATCTATTCAGAAAACCTGGCTACTGAAGCCCGCAAGGCCTCCTATGAGACACGCCGTGTTTCTTGCGTTGTGATGACGGCGGCGGGGACGCCGCAGCCACGCACACTCGG